>NZ_JBBCIR010000058.1:0-100199 GCF_037189885.1 Paludisphaera sp. | reverse complement strand
CCGCCCGGCCGCCCCGTCGGCGGGAGCAGGTCGGCGATCAGCGCGAATTCCTCGTCCTTCAGCTCATAGCGTCGCGTCATCGCGGCCTCCCTGGTGAAGCCGCCATCGTAACGCTTTACGAGCCGTCAGACAGAACCTAGGGCACCCGCCGCCGCTACGTCCTGGGGCCGGCCTACCTCCCGAGCGTTCCGCTGTGTCCCGGGCGACTTCTGGTCCGCAGGGTCATCCCCGGGCGTTGTGGCTGGTGATGAGGTTGCGGTACGCGGGCAGGTGGTTCGAGAGCAGCGCGGCGAGGCCCTCGACGTCGTTGCGCCAGTCGCGGTGCAGCTCGCAGGCCATGCCGAACCAGGTCATGGGCTGGACGCCCGCGGCCTGCATTCGCAGCCACGCCGCGTCGCGGGTGGTCTTGTTGAAGGTGCCCGAGGCGTCGGTGACCACGAAGACCTCGTAGCCCTCCTCGCGCGCCGACAGGGCCGGGAAGGCGACGCAGACCTCGGTGACGACGCCCGCGATGATGAGCTGCCGCTTGCCGGTCGCCTTCACCGCGGCGACGAAGTCCTCGTTGTCCCAGGCGTTGATCTGGCCGGGGCGGGCGATGTAGGGGGCGTCTGGGAACCGCTCCTTCAGCTCGGGCACGAGCGGGCCGTTGGGCCCCTGCTCGAAGCTCGTGGTGAGGATCGTCGGCAGCTTGAAGTACTTCGCGGCGTCGGCGAGCGCGAGCACGTTGTTCTTGAACTCGTCGGGCGAGAAGTCGCCGACGAGGTTGCAGAGGCCGGACTGGTGGTCGACCAGCAGGACAGCGGCGTCGTCCTTGTCCAGCCGGCGATAGCGAAAGGTCTCGTCCACGGCGTGGCCTCCCGGGGCGTCGTCCGTCGATGATGGGCGTCTCTTGAGCAGCCCAACGTAACCGGCCCCGGGAGTCCCGGCCATGGGCGGCCGTCTCGTCCCTCAGCCCCGTCAGTCGTCATCGGCGCCTCGGATCGTTCATCTTGCCGGCCTCGGATCGCCCCCCGGCGGCATGGCGAGCAACCCGGCGCGTCGGTTCCGCGTGATAATCGCGGAGAAAATTCAAAGAGTTTAGTTACGGCCGATGGATGCCCGCCCTTAGACTACGCAGGGTCGCCGAGGATCCTCGTCTCGGATCATCCCGAATTCGTGTCGAAGGGAGTCACCATGGATCAGCTCCATCGGTCGATCAAGGCAGTCGGGTTCGCCTGGCGAGCCCGCCCAATTCTCCTGAACGCCGCGCTGGCCGCGTGCATCCTCGGGGCCGGGTCGGCCGCGAGGGCCGATTCGATCCCGCCGGAGATCCTGGACCCGAACCTCCAGGTGACAACGGCCCTCGACGGCCTGAACCAACCGATCGGTCTCGTGTTCCTTGGGAGCGTCGATGACTGTTTCGTCCTGGAGAAGGCCTCGGGCCAGGTCAGGCGGGTGATCAACGGCGTGGTCCAGGCCGTGCCCGCCATCGACCTCGCGGTGAACTCGGCGTCGGAACGAGGGCTCCTGAGCCTCGCTCTGCACCCGAACTTCCCCGCGACGCCCTGGGTCTTCATCTTCTGGACGGAGAGCAACACGGGGGCGGACACCACCGTGATGGCCAACGTGCCGCTCCTGGGGAACCGGCTCGATCGCTTCGTCTGGAACGCCGCCACCGGCACGCTCGCCCTCGACCAAACCCTGATCCGCCTGCGGGCGCGACAGACGGACAACGTCCCCGTGCCCGGCCACCCCGGCACCAATAACAACAACGAGAACGGCAGCCACAACGGCGGCGCGATGGAGTTCGGGCCGGACGGGAAGCTCTACCTGTTCGCGGGAGACATGGGCCGCCGCGGCTGGATGCAGAACCTGCCCAACGGCCCGTTCCTCACGCCCCCCTTCCTCGACGACACGTTCGGCGGGCCGGCGCCCGACAGCGCGCACCTCTCCGGGGTGATCCTGCGCCTCAACGATGACGGCGGCGCGCCGGCGGACAATCCCTTCTTCGAAGCCGGGGCGGCGATCGGCGGCGAGGTGGGGGCGAACATCCAGAAGGTCTACTCCTACGGCCACCGCAATGGCTTCGGCATGGCTTTCGACCCCCACGGCGGCGGCCTCTGGGAGACCGAGAACGCCGACGACGCGTTCAGCGAGATCAACCGGGCCGTCCCGGGCATGAACGGCGGCTGGATCCAGGTCATGGGGCCTCTGTCCCGGTACGCCCAGTTCAAGCTCACCGAGACGACGGAGTTCACCAGGTCCTTGCAGCAGGCGCGTTTCCCGCCGACGCGGCTGGCCTACACGGCAAGCCTGGCCCTGTCCCGGATGTTCATGCTGCCCGGCGCCGTCTACGTCGACCCGGAACTCAGCTGGCGTTATGAGATCGGCCCGGCCGGCGCCGAGTTCGTCCGGGGGCCCGCGCTGGGGGCCGCGCATGAGGGCACGCTCTGGACCGGCTCGTCCCGCGGCTTCGAGCACGTCGGCGGGCTCGGCGGCAGCCTCTACCGCTTCCGGCTTACCCCCGACCGGATGCATCTGGACCTGAGCGCCGACCCGCGCCTGGCCGACCGGGTCGCCGACAACCTCTTCCGGCCCACCAAGTTCGATCCGACCGAGTCCGAGTCGCTCGTCATCGGACGCGGCTTCGGCTCCACGCCCGACATCGTGCAGGGGCCGGACGGGAACCTCTACGTCGTCTCGATCACCGACAACGCCATTTACAGGATCAGCCGCAGGCCCTGAGACAAACCCGCCGATCGGGGGACACGCATCATGAGCATGCTTCGATTTTCAACTCTCACGGCGATCGCGATCGTCGCGACCCTCGCCCCGGTCCCGACCGTGGAGCGGGAGGCGCGGGGCGATCTCATCAGCAACGGCGGGTTCGAGTCGGGGTTCGCTGGCTGGACCCGGCTGGAACAGATCGGCGGCGAAGGGACCTTCTTCCCGCAGTCCGGCACCACCAGCCCCGTCACCGGCACGCCCGTGCCTCCCCCGCCAGGCGGCGCCTTCGCGGCGATGACCGACGCCGAGGGACCCGGCGCGCGAGTGCTCTACCAGGACTTCGTCGTGCCGACCGGCTCCACGCCCTACACGCTGACCTTCGATCTGTTCATCAACAACCAGGCGATCGACTTCTTCGCCCCGGACACGCTGGACTTCGCGACCCCGATTTTGAACCAGCAGGCCCGCGTCGACATCCTCGCCTCGACGGCCGACCCGTTCAGCGTCGACCCCGCCGACGTGCTCCTCAACGTCTTCCGCACCGAGGCGGGCGACCCGCTCGTCTCGGGCTATACGACCTATGCGATCGACGTCAGCTCCCTGTTCCTCGCCCATGCGGGCCAGACGCTCCGACTGCGGTTCGCCCAGACGGACAACGTCAACCTGTTCCAGTTCGGCGTGGACAACGTGAGCCTGGTGAGCCCAGCGGCCATCCCCGAGCCCTCGGCCATGGCTCTATTCAGCCTCGGCGGCGTGGCGATCGCCTGCGCCTTGGCATACGGGAGCCGCCCCGGCGCGCCGCGGTGAATGAGCGGGAGCCCGACTCCTGATCCGGTCCCTACCCGCCGTCGAGAACCGTAACAGGTCGCGTGAGAGTCTCGCGATCGTGCCGTTCCCCGCGGCTCGCGCATGCCTGAACCAACGCTCGTCATCGGGCGTTGGTTTTCGTCCGTCCGTTATCGCAAGGTCCCCGCCGCGATCTGGAGCTTCGAGCAGCGGATCACGACCGGCTCGTCCCATCGGTCGAACTCGATATCGAATACGAGCCTATCCGGCTTCGACGGCTCACTCCGGCTGTATCGCAGGTGGTGGAGAATTTCATGCGTGAGCGGCGCGAAGACCGCTTTGACCTCATCGAAGTTGTGAATCCCGCCGAACCGCACGTTCGAATGGGGCCGCCCGTCGAACTCCCAAATGGTGAGCTTCAACTCTCGTCGCGGCCCGATTTGAAACCGGTCGCACCATGTGCCACCGAAGTCGAGTCCTAGCTCGGGCAAATCCATCCGCGCCTCCGGTTGGATTTCGGGGAGACGAACGACCGCCGGGCGGTCGCCGTCAGCCGTCCACCGGGCGGATGACGCGGCAGGGGTTGCCGGCGGCGAAGACGCCCTCGGGGACGTCGCGGGTGACGACGGCGCCGGCCCCGATGACGGAGCGGTCGCCGATCGTCGCGCCGGGGCAGATGATCGCCGCGCCGCCGACCCAGACGTCTCGGCCGATGGTGATCGGCCTGGCGAACTCGCGATGCCGCCGCTCCATGGCGTCCATGGGATGGGTCGCGGTGTAGATCTGGACCGAGGGGCCGAACAGGGTGAAGTCGCCGATGCGCACCTCGGCGACGTCGAGCACCACGCAGTTGAAGTTGAAGAAGACCCGCTCCCCCAGGTGGATGTTCGCGCCGTAGTCGCAGTAGAACGGCGGCTGCATCCAGGCGGTGTCGCCGCCGGTCCCGAACAGCTCGCGGAGGAGCCGTCGGCGCTCGTCGGCCCGGGAGTCGCGGGTCGCGTTGAGATCCCAGCACAGATCCCGGGCCCGGGCGCGGAGGGCGACCAGCTCGGGATCCATGGGCTCGTACATCGCCCCGGCCAGCATCTTCTCGCGTTCGGTGGGCACGGGGCGACGCTCCGGGATGATCAGAATAGCGTGTAGATGAACGGCGTGGCGGCGGTGCCCGAGAGGAAGATCAGGACGCCCAGGAGGAGCATCACGACCACGATGGGCAGGAGCCACCACTTCTTGTTCTGCTTGAGGAAGGCCCAGAACTCGGCGACGAGGCCGTCGGCGTGGTCCTCGGCGGCGGCCTTTTCGAACTCGTTGCGGGGGGCGGGTTCGCTCATGGCTGACCTTTAGATGACGCGCGGGGATCGGATCAGAATTGCTTGAAGTAACGCCGGGGGTCGGCGGGCGTCTCCTTGGGCTCCCAGTAGGTCTCGGCCGCCGGCTTCAGCTGGCGCTGCATGGCGTCGCGGCCGATCAGGCGGAAGAACAGGCCGATCGGCGTGAACAGGCCGTAGAACATCAGGCCCATCACCACCATCGAGATCGTCCAGCCGATCGGGAACGCGGCGACCATCCACGCGACGTAGATCGGCCGCAGGAGCCCCGGCGCGAGCAGCCCCAGCAGGCCGCCGGCGACCGCGATCCCCCCCAGGATCATCCCGGCCGTGGCGTGGCCGCGGTAGAGCCCCTGGTAGAGCGCGAACGCGCCGAAGAACGCCAGGCAGAGCAGGCCGAACTCCCGGAGCATCTTCCGGGGCGGGTCGAACGGGATGTCGGACCACTGCATCGCGGCCGTCCTTGATTCAATCGAGTTGGAACTGGGACAGGTGGCTCTGGCGGACGCGGGCGCCGGCCTCGCGCGCCTTCTCGTCCTTCACGAGGACGTAATCTTCCAGCACGAGGACGTCCATCTCGGTCGCGAGGAAGCATCGATAGGCGTCCTCGGGCGTGCATACGATGGGCTCGCCCCGGACGTTGAAGCTGGTGTTCACCAGGATCGGGCAGCCGGTCTGGCGCTCGAACGCGGTCAGAAGGTTGTGGAAGCGCGGGTTGCGCTCCTCGTCGACGGTCTGGAGCCGGGCGGAGTCGTCGACGTGGGTGACCGCGGGGACCTCGGAGCGGACGACGTTGACGCGGCGGCGGAGGTCGGGATCCTCCTCCATCATCCGGCGCGTCTCGGGGTCGATCGGCGTCCGCTTTTCCTCGCGGACGGGGGCGACGAGGAGCATGTAGGGGCTCTCGTGTCGCGGGTCGATCTCGAACCACTCGGAGGCGCGTTCGCGGAGGACGGCCGGGGCGAAGGGGCGGAAGCTCTCGCGGAACTTGATCTTGAGGTTCATCGTCGCCTGCATGGCCGGCGATCGGGGGTCGCCGATGATGCTGCGGCCCCCCAGCGAGCGCGGGCCGAACTCCATGCGGCCCTGGAACCAGCCGACGATCTTGCCGTCGGCCAGGTGGGAGGCGACCTGCTCGTCGAGGTCGGCCTCGGACTCGCAGGGGGAGGCGTCGACGCCCTGCGTGGCGAGGAAGCGGGCGATCTCCTCGTTCGAGTAGCGGGGCCCCAGGAAGCTGCCGCGCTGGGAGTCGCGGCCCTCGGGCTCGCGGGGCTTCTCCAGGAGTTGATGCCAGACGAAGAGGGCCGCCCCCAGCGCCCCTCCGGCGTCGCCGGCCGCGGGCTGGATCCAGATGTCGTCGAACGGGCCCTCGCGGAGCAGGCGGCCGTTGGCGACGCAGTTGAGGGCGACGCCGCCGGCCATCACCAGCTTGTCGGCGCCGGTCAGCTTCGCGGCGTGGCGGCCGATCCGCAGGACGACCTCCTCCGTCACCCACTGGATGCTGGCGGCCAGGTCCATGTGACGCTGTTCCAGGTCCGACTCCGGGGGGCGCGGGGGGCCGCCGAAGAGGACGTGGAATCGGTCGTTGGTCATGGTCAGCCCCTGGCAGTACCGGAAGTAGTCCATGTCCAGCCGGAAGCTGCCGTCGGCCTTCAGGTCCATCAGGCGGTCGAGGATCGCGTCCTTGTAGACGGGGCGGCCGTAGGGGGCCAGGCCCATCAGCTTGTATTCGCCGCTGTTAACCTTGAAGCCGCAGTAGTAGGTGAACGCGGAGTAGAGCAGCCCCAGCGAGTGCGGGAAGGCGACGTGCTCCAGCAGCTCGATCCGCGAGCCCTCGCCGACGCCGACGGTGGTGGTGCTCCATTCGCCGACGCCGTCGAGCGTGAGGATGGCGGCGCGGTCGAAGGGGCTGGGGAAGAACGCGCTGGCGGCGTGGCTCTCGTGGTGGTCGGTGAAGACGAGCCGGGCGCGGCAGGAGTCGCCGAGGGCCTTGCGGATCGTCCGCCGCATGTGGAGCTTGTCCTTCAGCCACAGCGGGACGGCCAGGCGGAAGCTGCGGAAGCCGGCCGGGGCGAAGGCGAGGTAGGTCTCCAGCAGGCGTTCGAATTTCGACAGGGGCTTGTCGTAGAAGGCGACGTAGTCGAGGTCCTCGGGGCGGAGGCCGGCCTCGGCGAGGCAATACTCGACGGCGCGGGATGGGAAGGCGGCGTCGTGCTTGACGCGGGTGAAGCGCTCCTCCTGGGCGGCGGCGGCGATCCGGCCGTCGACCACCAGGGCGGCCGCGCTGTCGTGGTAGAAGGCGGAGACGCCCAGGATCGCGGTCATGCTCGTCCTCGTCCGTGTGGGGCCGCGAGCCGGCCCGTCCGGGCCTCCCGCCCGTCCCCCGCCGCCGTCGCCGCGAGCCTCAACTTAACACGAGGGGCCGCCCGAGGCCATACGATCCGTCGCGGCGGGCTGGACGAGGATGGGTCCGCGACCTAGATGATTTTTAAGGACATTTTCGACGTCGCGCGCAGGCGGCCTTGAAGATTGAAAATGGACGACGGCATAATCAATCGGTGGCGCGACGAAGGCGCCGTCGGGATGAACCCCCGCCACTCGGCCGCCCAGGATAGCCAACATCATGGACAACGCCCTGATCGACCAGCCGGCCGCACCGATCGACCAGGACGCGGCGCGGGGGGCCCCCCCCGCCCCCGCGCGGGGGCCGTCGCGCCGCAAGGCCGACGTCCGCAACCTGATCCTGGTCGGCCTGCTGCTGGGGGCCTCCGGCGCCTATCGATACTGGCGGGACCACCAGTTCTCGGCGCTGGAGAGCCGGACCCGCGACGCCCCGTTCGCGCTGAAGGACATCTCCCCCGCCCTGGGGCCGTGGCGGATGGTCGAGGGGGCGGAGACGACGCTCGACCCGCGGATCGCGCGGCTCGCCGGGTCGACCGACCACATCGTCCGCTCCTACGAGAACGAGGAGACGGGTGAGAAGGTGACGGTGCTGGCGCTCTACGGGCCGGCCCTGCTGGTCTTCGGGCACACGCCGGAGGTCTGCTACCCGTCGACCGGGTTCCGGGCCATGGCGGATCCCGAGGACGTGACGATCCCGGCGACGGGAGGGGGCCGCGACGCGGTCTTCCGCCGGGCCCGCTACGGCCTGTTCGAGGGGGGGACCTCGCGGGTGAACGAGGTGTTCCACTCGTTCCGCAACGGGGGCGTCTGGCACCCCGAGATGGCGAGCCGCTGGAAGCAGTTCCGGTACAACCCGGGGATGTTCAAGATCCAGGTGGAGCGAGTCGAGCGCGGGGGCGAGTCCGGCGGGGAGGCGACGGCCGCCCTGCTCGCCGCCCTGGTGGCCGAGATCGAGGACAGGCTCGGGGCCTCGGGCGTCGGCCCCGGGGCCGGCTGACGCGCCCCGGCTTCGGCGCGACACGCGCCCCGATCCATCCCGTAAGGGGGGGACGGGGCGTCGGCGGTGATTTCGATTTGACGGTCTCGTCGGCCCTGGTTTACAGTCTCAAGCCGGGGCGTCCCCCCCGGCGGGCCGGGGGCGCGGCGCCCCGCCCGCGACGGTTGAGGGCGATCGGGCCGGGCCCCCTCGCGATCCCAGCACCCTCGAGAATCGACCGATGGACACCTCCGACAGGCTCGATCCGTTTCTGCCGGCCCGGGTGAACTCGCCCCAGACGCCCGCGCCGCGGCTCGCGGGGTCGTTCGGCGGCGGGTCGCGGGAGCTGGCCCCGGCCGGCGCCTCGACGATGCACGTCGACCCGGTGGGCATCTTCCGCGGCCTGTTGCGGAACTGGTGGAAGATCCTGGGCCTCTGGCTGATCGCGTCGGCCCCCCTGCTCTACCTGATCTACACCCAGGTGAAGCCGAAGTACACCGCCTACAGCCGGCTGCGCATCCAGCCCACGCAGTACGACCTGTTCGGGGGCCTCGGCGTCGGCCGCGACGACCGGACCGTGGCGATCCAGACCGAAATCGAACAGATGCGGACCGACCGGGTGCTGGACACGGCCCTGGCGGACGCCAGAGTCTCGAACCTCCCGTTCGTCCGGGATTCGAAGTCGCCGCGCGTCGACCTGCGGAAGCAGCTGAAGGTCGTCAACGATCGGAACACCAACCAGGTGACGGTCTCGCTGGAGTCGCCCAGCCCGGAGGAGGCCGCGGCGATCGTCAACGCCGTCGTGGCCGCCTACCTCGACGCGGACAACGTCTACAAGACGGGCGCCGACGAGGTCCTCATGCGCAACTTCCGCAAGCATCTGGACGAGATGCAGGCGAAGCGGAAGCAGAAGGAGGACGAGCTGGCCCGGCTGATCGACAGCGGGGTCGACAGCCAGAGCCTGGTGACGGCCAAGGCCGCGGGCGAGGGGGCCGGCGAGGAGGCCGCGGCCGCCGCGGCGCCGGGGCGGGACATCTCGCAGGAGCATCTCCGGAGCATCAAGGGCCAGCTGCTCGACGTGCAGGTCCAGCTGATCACGGCCCGTTCCCGCCTGGAGAGCCGGACGCGGGACTACGAGGAAGGGTCGCCGGTCGAGCCGACCGACGCCGGGGCGACGCTGCCGGACGACGTCGTGATGGCCCGGGTCGAGGCCGCGTTCCGGTCCGACCCGGCGATCGACGCCCTCTACGCCCAGAAGGGCGATCTCGAGCGTCGCCTGGCCCAGATCCAGAAGGGGTCGAGGCGGCTGAACGACCCCGCGAGGGTGGCCCACGAGGGGCACCTCCAGGAGGTGAAGGACGAGATCGACTCGAACTGGCGGGCCCGCTACCACGCGCTCCGCCGCGAGGTCCTCGCCGCGGGGGACGAGCCGCCGGGCGTGGCCGGGGACGAGCCGCGGCGGAAGACGGTGGAGGAGCTGCGCGAGGAGGTGAAGGATCTGGAGCGGATCGAGGAGTCGTTCCTGACGCTGCTGGCCGAGGTGGACGTCGAGAGCAAGCAGTCGAACTCGGCGACCTATCGGGCCCAGTTCCTGCAGAACGAGATCTCGAGCATGGCCGCCGACGAGAAGGTGGTCTCGCGGAAGCTCCAGGACCTGATGTTCCGGACGAACCGGGAGCTGGTGCGCGTCGAGCTGGTCGACCCCGCCGTGCCGGACAGGGGGACGTCGGACGACAAGCGGGTGAAGCTGATGGCGGCGGCGCCGCTGGGGGTCCTGGCGCTGATCGTGGGCCTCTTCGCGCTGCTGGAGGTGAGGGCCGAGCGGGTGGGCGATCCCGACGCGCTGTCGACGCGGGTCCAGTCGCAGGTCTACTCGCTGCCGCCGATCCCCATGGCGCGGTCGCCGCGTCGGCTGGGCGCGCCGGGGGAAGACGACCAGATCGACCGCTTCATCCAACGATTGGACCACCTGAGGTTCGCGGTCTGCGGCGACCAGCCCGATGCCGGCCTGGGACGCTGCGTTTTGATCAGCAGCGCCGTCGGGGGCGAGGGGAAGACGACCCTGGCCGCGCAGCTCGCCGCCCGCTGCGGCCACGCCGGGCACTCGACGCTGCTGATCGACGCCGACCTGCGGCGCGGGGCGCTCTGCCCGCTGCTGGACGTGGCCGACGGGCCGGGCCTGAGCGACGTGCTGACGAACGAGGTCCTGAACGTGGAGGACCTGACGATCCCCGTGCAGGGGGGGACGTTTCATCTCCTGAGCGCCGGCACGCCGACGTCGGACACCAGCCGGGTCTTCCAGGGCCGGACGTTCGGGATGCTGATCGCCCGGCTGCGGCAGCTCTACGACCTGATCATCATCGACTCGCCGCCGATCCTGCCGGTCCCCGACGCGCTGATCATGGGCCGCTGGACCGACGGCGTCGTGCTGACGTCGCGGTTCGACGTGAGCCGGGCGCCGCAGGTGGAGCGGGCCCGCCGCCAGCTCGACCTGGCCGGGATCCCCGTCCTGGGGACGGTCATCAACGGGATGCGGACCTCGGACTCGTATTACGGCCGCTACAGCTACAGCCGGCAGCAGGCCGGGCCGGGCGACCCGGGGGCCGACGCGACGCCGACGTCCTGACCGACGCGCCCTAGGATTCCGTCGGGGCCGCGAGCGCCCCGACGATGACGACCGGGCGTCGTCGGGCCAACATGGATTCGCGCACCAGGGGGCTTACTCTTGTCAACGACTCCCGCCATCTCTCCCCCCGCCGCCGGGCGCGGGTCGCTCGGCATGCCGTGGCTCCCCTCGGCCGTGGGGGGGATCGCGCTGCTGATCTTCTCGTACGCGCCGAACGTCCGCGACCTGGCCACGATCTGGGAGAACGAGCCGAACTACTCGCACGGCTTCCTCGTGGCGCCCATCGCGGCCGTCATCGTCTGGCGGCGGCTCGTCGACCGCCCCTACGAGTGGACGCCGCCGCGGACCTCCTGGGTCGCCTGGGTCGGCCTGGCCGTCGTCCTGGCCTCCCGCGCGTTCTTCTACGAGCGGAACATGGGGTGGACGGAGAACGCCACCCTGATCCCGGCCGTGGGGCTGGTCACCTACATCCTGGGGGGGCGGGAGCTGGTCTCCCGGGCGTGGCCGGCGATCCTGTTCCTGGTCTTCATGCTGCCGCTGCCGGCGGCCGTCAACACGATGGTCGCGCTGCCGCTGCAACGGATCGCCACCGTGGGGAGCTGCTTCGTCCTCCAGCTCACAGGGCTCTGGGTCGTGCCCTCGGGCAACGTCATCACCCTGAACACGCCCCAGGGGCCGCAGCAGTTGGAGGTGGCCCTGGCCTGCAACGGGCTCTCCATGCTGATGACGCTGGCCGCGACCGTCACCGCGGCGGTGGCCCTCGTCCCGATGCCGACATGGAAGCGGATCACCGTGCTCGCCAGCGCGGTGCCGATCGCCCTGGTCAGCAACATCAGCCGCATCGTCGCGACGGGCTGGCTCTACTACCTTCTGGAGGGGGAGACGGCCCACGAGCGGGCCCACGACTGGTCCGGCTACCTCATGATGCCGCTGGCCCTGATCCTGGTCGGGGCGGAATTGTGGCTGCTCTCGTGGCTGTTCGACGACCAGGAGGCGCAGGCCGCCGCCCGCCCCATCGGCCCCGTGTCGGCCTCGAGGACCACGTGACCGACCCCGCCCCCTCCCCCACGTCGGCCCTCGCGCCCCTCCCGCCCCCGGTCCGGGTCTGGGGCGTCCCGTTCGCCCCGCTGACGCTCGCCCAGACGGTCGACGCGGTCGACGCGCTGATCGCGCGGGGCGAGCCCTCGTACTTCATCACGGCCAACCTGCACTACGTGATGTTGACGCACGAGAACCCGGACCTCGTCGCGATCAACGACGGAGCCGCGTTCATCCTGGCCGACGGCGCGCCGATCGTGAAGGCCGCCCGGGCGCTGGCGACGCCGCTGCCGGAGCGGGTGGCGGGCTCGGACCTGATCTTCCTCCTGTGCGAGCGGGCGGCACGGCGGGGCCATCGGGTCTTCCTGCTGGGCGCGCCGCCGGGCGTCGCCGAGGAGGCCGCCGCCGCGCTGACGGCGCGATATCCCGGCCTGACGATCGCCGGCGTCGCCTGCCCGCCGTTCCGGGCCCTCTCCGAGGACGAACACGAGGCCCTCCTGGCGGAGATCCGCGACGCGAGGCCCGACCTCCTCTTCGTGGCGTTCGGCCAGCCGAAGGGGGAGCGCTGGATCGCCGAGAACCTGGCCCGGGCCGGCGTCCCGGCGGCGGTCCAGGTGGGCGCCTCGCTGGAGTTCGCCGCCGGCCGCTTCGCCCGCGCCCCGCGCTGGATGCAGCGGGGGGGCGTGGAGTGGGTGTTCCGGATGCTCCAGGAGCCGCGCCGGCTGACGTCGCGGTACGCGGCCAACGCCGCGTTCCTGGGCCGGATGAAGCTCCGCCGCCTGCTCCGAGGGCTGCACGCCGCCCACGCCCCGGTCCCCCCGCGCGAGGCGGGCCGTGGACGCTGAAGCATCCGACGACGCCCCCCCCCGCCCTCGTCCTCGCCCCGCCGTCTTCCTGGACCGGGACGACACGTTGGTCGTCGACGTCCCTTACCTGACGGACCCCGCCGGGCTCCGCGTCCTCCCCGGCGCGGCGCGCGCCCTGGTCGACCTCCGCCGCGCCGGCTTCGCGCTGGTGCTGGCGACGAACCAGTCGGCCGTGGGGCGCGGCCTGCTGACCGAGGCGGGCCTGCGCGTGATCCATGACGAGCTGGAGCGGCTCCTCGCCGCGGAGGGCGCGGCCCTGGACGCGATCTATCATTGTCCACACGCGCCGGGCGATTCCGAGGCCGGGCATCCCGACCGCAAGCCGGCCCCCGGGATGCTGCTCCGCGCGGCCGGAGATCTCGGCCTGGACCTGCCCCGATCGTGGATGGTCGGCGACCGGATCTCGGACGTGCTGGCCGGGCTGGCCGCCGGCTGCCGGAGCGTCCTCGTCGGCTCGAACGCGACCCTGGACGACCTGCCCGCCCCGGCCGACGGCCGGGCCTTCGCCGTCGCGGACCTGGCCGCCGCCTCCGCGCTGATCCTCGCCGAAGCTGACATGGAGACGCCGTGAACGACGCCCCGCCCCGGATCGCCTACCTCATCAACATGTATCCCGCCCCCAGCGGCACCTTCATCCGGCGAGAATTGCTCCAGGTCGAGTCGCGGGTCGGCCCGGTGGAGCGTATCACCGTGCGCCGGTGGCATTCGAAGGTGGTCGACCCGGTCGACGTCGAGGAGGAGGGGAAGACCCGCGTCATCCTGGACTCCGGCGCGGCGGGCCTCGGCCTGGCGTTGCTCAAGGCGGCGGCCGGGAGCCCGGGCCGGTTCCTCAAGAGCCTGCGGCTGGCGTGGAAGCTCGGCCGTCGGGGGGCGTCGTCGGGTCAGGGTCGGCTCAAGCACGTCGTCTACCTGGCGGAGGCGTGCGTCCTGCGGGACTGGCTCCATCGGGGGAAGATCGACCACCTGCACACCCACTTCGGGACCAACTCGGCGACCGTCGCCCTGCTCTGCCGGACGCTCGGCGGCCCGCCGTACAGCGTGACCGTCCACGGCTCGGAGGAGTACGACCGTCCCGCGGCGCTGGCGCTGGACGAGAAGGTGCGCAACTCGGCGTTCGCGGTGGCGGTGTGCGAGTTCGGCCGCAGCCAGCTCAGCCGTTGGGTGGAGTTCGAGCACTGGCCCAAGGTCCGCGTCGTCCACTGCGGGCTCGACCCGATGTTCCTCAAGGCCGAACGCGTCCCCGTCCCGGACGCGCCGAAGCTGATCTGCGTGGGCCGCCTGGTGGAGCAGAAGGGCCTGCCGGTTCTGATCGAGGCCGCCGCGAGGCTCAAGGCGGAAGGGATCCCGTTCGAGCTGTCGCTGGTCGGCGGCGGCGAGCTGGAGGACAAGATCCGCGAGCTGATCGCCCGCAACGGCCTCGGCGACTCGGTCCGCCTGCTGGGCTGGAAGACCAACGCCGAGATCCGCGACCTGATCCTCGAATCGCGGGCCCTGGTCCTCTCCAGCTTCGCCGAATGCCTGCCGATCGTCCTGATGGAGGCGATGGCCCTCGGCCGCCCCGTCGTCGCGACGTGGATCGCCGGCATCCCGGAGCTGGTCCGGCCGGGCGAGAACGGCTGGCTCGTCCCCGCGTCGTCCGTCGACGGCCTGACCGACGCGCTCCGCGAGGTGCTCGCCGCGCCGACGGAGACGCTGGAGGCGATGGGCCGGCGCGGCGCCGCCCGCGTGGCCGATCGCCACGACGCGGTCGCCGAGGCCGACAAGCTCCTCGCCATGATCCACGAGAGCCTGGGGCGCGAACCTCAACCCGCCGGGGCGTGACCGACCGTCGGCGTCCGCGCCGACGTCGCTCCCCCGGAGCCCCGATCATGCCCACGGTCCGCCCCGACTTCTCGTTCGACCGCGAAGGCCGACCCCTGTCGGCCTGGCTGCTCGACCTCGTCTCCGAGGACGCGCCGGCTCGCCTCAAGGCCGGCGAGGTCCTCCAGGGGATGCAATTCGGCGTCCCCTATGGCCACACCGAGCTGGACGACCTGGACTGGGACGAACACGGCCGGAACCCGGGCCAGGCCGAGCGATTCGCGGCCGCCGCGCGCGAGGCCGTGGACGCCCCGGGCTTCCCCCGGCCGGAGTTCGTCCGTCGGCTGATCCTCTACAGGATGATGATCCACGCCGACTGGGTGCGACGGGTCGATGAAACCCAGTACCGTGCCGCGTCCGAGTCCGGCGAGTACATCAAGCGGATCGGCCGCCGATTGGAAGCGGCCGGCGACGACGCCGAGCGGGCGGAGGCCGCCAGGCGGCTCTGTCGCTGGTTTTGCGCGTCCGTCAGTCGGGGCGTGAAGGCCGATCAGGCGATCTACGAGGGCGCCGAGGCGATGAGCCCGGCGGGCTTCGCCGCGGGCCTGGTCTTCGACGCCCTCGACGTCGCCCTGCTATCCGACAGGCCCGGGTTGCGGCTGATGCTGGACGAGGCTTCGGGCCTTCGCTGGGCCGCCTTGCAGGCCCTGGAGCGGATCGGGCCGCCCGCCGCGGATTTCGCTCCCGAACTCATGCCGCGGCTCGACGACCAGACCATCGACCGCTGGTTCGACGCGGCGCGCGCCCTGGGCTCGATCGGTCGCGACGACCCGGCTACGGTGGACGCGCTGCTGATGCGGCTGGCCTCGCCTTCCGCGGAGATCCGAGGAGCCGCCGCCGCCTGCCTGGCATGGGCCGGGACGCCGCTGGCGGGCCGGGTCGACGAGGCCGTGGACCTTTTGCTGGAGGCGACCCGCCCGCCGTCCGTGGATGTAGGCGCAATCGAGGCCCTGGCGGCGCTCGGCCGAGACCGCGAAGGAGCGCTCGCCCGCGTGCTCGACCTGGCGTCTCCCCAGGAGCCGCGTTGGGTCGTCGTTCGCCACCCGACCCACGACGATCGTTTCGACGAGGCCATGCGACATCGCGGCGTGGCGATCGCCGCGTTGCGGCACTTCCGATCGTACGCCGATCGGGTCATGCCGATCCTCGTCGACGCGATAGACTCGTTCGAGGAGTACGACCCGGACGAGTCGTATGGCGGCGACCACGCGCGAGTTTGCGAGACGCTCGCCGAGTTCGGTCCGGCCGCCGCCCCCGCCGTCCCGAGGCTGGCCACCTATCTCGAATCGTGGCGGGAGCGGTCGGCTGACGATGGGATGCCGCTCCCCTCCGCAATGCTCCGCGCGCTGCGATCCATCGGGCCGTCGGCCATCGCCGCGCTCCCCGTCCTGGAGGCGATCCGTCTCGAGCACTACGAGGACGCGAGCCCTGAACTCGACCGCGACGAGCCGCTCGACGCCGCCATCCTCGCCATCCGCGGAAGCTGACGGGCGACGCCGGGGGCGATGTTCAAGAATCGCCCCCGGCCCGGTGATCAGCGGCCGTGATTGCGCAGGTAGTACTCGGCCATGCCGTCCCAGGCGGCCGACTCGTCCCAGCCGAGGGCGTCGGCGTCGGGGACATCGACGTTGATGCGGACGCGGGGCTCGGGGAAGTCGGTCTGCTTGAGGAGGTCGACCTCGCAGGGGAGGTCCAGGCGCTTCCGCATCTCCTGGGCGAGGCGGAGGGTGAACGTCCCCTGGCTCTCGGCGTAGCCGACGGGGCCGAGCTTGCGGAAGCCGGGCGTCTCGGGGAGGCTGCCGACGAACGCGGCGTAGGCCTTCGCCAGCAGCGTGACCGGGATGTTGTCGCGGACGTAGGCCGGGCTGGAGCAGGCCGCCTTCTCGCCGGCCAGCCACTTCTTCATGAGGTACGCCGTGAACCGCGGCTCCTCATACGCGCCGAACGGGTTCGGGATCACGAACTTCCCCAGGGAGAGGCCGTCGCGACCGCAGTAGTAGCGGAAGGTCTCGGCCGTCAGCCGCTTGGAGAGGCCGTAGGGGGAGAAGTCGGGCAGGCCGTCCGAGCCGGCGCCTTCCCCCCCCTCGAAGACGGAGCCGGTCAGGACGACCCGACGTCCGCCCGCCCGCTGGAACTCCGCGAGGACCGCCGGCAGGTTGTGGGCGTTGTTGGCCGCGGCGCCGACGGCGTCGAAGTCCGGGCTCTTGTAGTTGGTGACGTCGGCCGCGTGGTGGCAGAGGACATCGAAGCCCCCGTCGCGCAGGAGGCCGAGGAACGCCTCGTCCCCGAACGACGCGCCGAGGGCCGGCGTGGCGACCTCGACCACCCCCGCGACCCGCCGGCGGCGGGTCTCGTCGGGATATTCCTCGGGCCGCTTGCGGAGGACGGCCGTCACGTCATGTCCGGCGGCGGCCAGCTCGCGGGCGAACCAGTAGCCCGAGAACGAGCTGGCGCCCGTCAGGAGGATCTTCATGGGGATTCGTGGGCTCGACGGTTCGGGTCAGGAGACGGCCAGGTGCCACGCCGGGTCGAAGTCGCGCTGGTTGGCGTCCTTCTCGGACAGGACGACCGGCGGGATCGGCCACTCGATGCCGAACTTCGGGTCGTTCCAGCGCACCCCGCGCTCGTGCGAGGGGGAGTAGACCTCGTCGACGAAGTAGAACGCCTCGGCGTCGTCGGTCAGGGTGATGAAGCCGTGGGCGAAGCCCTTGGGGACGTACATCATCCGGCGGTTCTCGGCCGACAGCTCGGCGCCGAAGCTCTCGCCGAACGTCGGCGAGTCTTGCCGCAGGTCCAGGATCACGTCGTACAGCGAGCCCCGGATGCAGCGGACCACCTTGGTCTCGGCCGCCGGGGCGAGCTGGTAGTGCATCCCGCGGAGCGTCCCCTTCTGGGCGCTCAGCGAGTTGTTGACCTGGACGAAGCGGTCGACCAGGCCGGCCTGGGCGAACTCCTTCTCGCAGAAGGCCCGCGCGAAGAAGCCGCGCTCGTCGCCGCGCTTCTCCAGGTCGATCAGGAACGCGCCCTTGATGGGCGTCTCGGTGAAGATCATCGGTGCTTCCTCGGGTCGCGCGTCGGGGATTCGGGTCGGGTCAGGCCAGCCGGTCCATCCGGTGCTTCAGGGTGCGGAGCCGGACGAACTGGTCGCCTTCGAAATCCTTCTTCGAGAACCCGTGCTCGACCATCTTGCGGTGCAGCTCCTCCATGCCGGACGTCAGGTTGTATTCCAGCTTGAAGTCCGGGAGGAGGGAGTAGAGGAGGTCGAACTTGACGCGGTAGTCGCGGGGGTCGTGGCCGACCTCGCCGGTGTAGGTGATCTTGGCGTCGGGGACGAGCTTCTGGACGCGGTCGCCGACGTCCTTGACCTGGTAGTTCTCGCTGTTGCCGCCGACGTTGATGGCCCTGCCGTGGACGACGTCCTTGGGGGCGAGGGCCAGGGCGACGAAGGCGTTGGCGATGTCGCGGCAGTGGATCAGCGGCCGCCAGGGGGAGCCGTCCGACATGATCCGGATCTCGCCGTAGGAGAGCGCCGAGCCGAGCAGGTTATTGACGACCAGGTCGACGCGGAGGACGGGCGAGTGGCCGTAGGCGGTGGCGTTGCGGAGGTAGACCGGCGAGAAATTGTCGTCGGCGAGCTTGGAGACCTCGGTCTCGGTCTCGATCTTCGACTTGGCGTAGGCGGTCAGGGGGTTGAGCGGGTCGGTCTCCTCCAGGTCGAGCTTGTCGCCCTGGCCGTAGACCGAGCAGGAGCCGGCGAAGAGGAAGCGGGGGACGCCGGCCTCCTTGGCGATCCGGGCCAGGCGGATGGAGGCGTCGCGGTTGACGTCGTAGGTGAGCTTGGCGTCCAGGTCCCCCATCGGGTCGTTGGAGATGGCCGCCAGGTGCATGACGGCGTCGCAGCCGGCGAGGTCGGAGTGCTCGACCGCGCGGACGTCCTTGACCAGGTCGACGTCGGCGGGGACGATCGGCTCCCACTCGCAGCCCTCGAAGAGGCGGACGTCGCAGCCGACGACCGAGTGCCCGTCCCGCTTCAGGACGTCGACGAGGTGGGATCCGATGTAGCCCCTGTGGCCCGTGACGAAGACTTTCATGGTGATTCGGGGGTTCTTTCGATTCGAGGGTGAGGGGGCGGGGAGTCCGGCGGGGCGACGACTCCGGTCGCGTCGCGTCGGATCTGGTACGGGCCGGGTCGACGCGCGTGTCAGGGGACGGCCCAGGGGGCCTCGCCGGAGGCCCACAGCTTGTTGAGCTGCTCCAGGTCGCGCTGGGTGTCCATGCAGGCCCAGTAGCCGCGGTGCCGGTACATGGAGAGCTGGCCGTCCTGGGCGAGCCTGATGAGCGGCTCGCGCTCCAGGACGCAGCCCTCGTCGGGGCTGAGGTAGGGGAGGAAGTCGCGCTCGAAGAAGAAGTAGCCGCCGTTGATCCAGTTGTCGACGAACTCGGGCTTCTCGGCGAACTCCTCGACGCGGTGGCCGTCGAGCTTCAGCTCGCCGAAGCGGGAGGGGGGGTTGACCCCCAGGACGGTGCCGAGCGTGCCGGCCTCGCGGTGGAAGCGGTACTCGGCGGCGAGGTCGACGTCCGTGACGCCGTCGCCGTAGGTGACGGCGAAGCGGCGGGCGTCGCCGAGGTAGCGGGACGCGGCGCGGGCGACGCGGGCCCCGGTCATGGCCAGCTCGCCGGTGAACGCCAGCGTCACCTCCCAGTCCTGGTCGTGGTCGACCGAATGGACCACGACGTTGTTGCTCTTCAGCTCCACGGTGAAGTCGCTGTTCATCGACGCGTAGTTGAGGAAATACGACTTCACGACCTCGGCCTTGTACCCCAGGCAGAGGACGAACCGCCGGAACCCGTGGTGGGCGTAGGTCCGCATGATGTGCCAGACGATGGGGCGGTTGCCGACCGGGACCATGGGCTTGGGACGCAGCTCGGTCTCCTCGCGGAGCCTGGTCCCCAGGCCGCCGCAGAGCACGAAGACGGGCACGTCCGAAAGTCGATCTTCCACCGATTTCCCCCGCGATGACGCCCGGCGTCGGGCCGCCCCCCTCGCGGGCCGCCCTTGCCTTGGGGGCCCTCCGAGGCTTCAATGAATACGCCGCCCGGCCTTCCCGGCCGTCGGCCCCCGACCGGCTCGCCTCGCGGCGCCGGGGGCCGCGCGCGACGACACCCCCGGCACGGTCGTGTAATACCTTACTAGACCGACGGCCGATCCGACAATTCCCCTCCCGAGCCCCCCCGCGATGAAACTGCTCGTCGTCGTCCTGTGCTACAAGGTCCCCGACCTCACGATCGACTGCCTGCGATCGCTGGAGCCGGAGATCGCGCGGATCCCCGGCGCGCGGGTCGCCGTCTGCGAGAACGGCACCGGGCCCGAGGCCGCCGAGAAGCTCCGCCGGGCGATCGACGAGAACGGCTGGGGCTCGTGGACCGACCTCACCGTCGTGGAGATCAACCAGGGGTTCTGCGGCGGCAACAACCTGGTGATGCGCCACGCCCTGGCGTCGGGGGACCGCCCGGAGTACATCGTGCTCCTGAACGCCGACACGATCGTCCGCGAGGACTCCATGAAGGCGCTGGTCGACTTCATGGACGCCCACCCGAGGGCCGGCATCGCCGGCAGCCAGCTCCTCTCGCCCGAGGGGGAGATCCAGGGATCCCCGTTCCGGACCTTCGGGATCGGCACGGAGCTGGACCGGGGGCTGAGGCTGGGGATGCTCTCGGGCCTGCTGGGCGGCCGGACGGACGTCGACCAATCGAAGCCCGGCCGCTACGACTGGGTCTCCGGCGCGAGCATGATCCTCCGCTCGGCGATGCTGGACGAGATCGGGCTCCTGGACGAGGGCCTGTACACCTACTTCGACGACATCGACATCGGCCTGCGGGCCCGTCGGGCCGGCTGGGAGGTGTGGTACGTCCCAGCCAGCAAGGTGATCCACCTGGAGGGGCGCTCGACCGGCATCCCCCACTCCACGCCGACGATCCGCAAGCGGCGGCCGGCCTACTGGTTCCAGGCCAGGCGGCGGTTCTTCCTGAAGAATTACGGCGCGGCGTACACGGCGCTCGTGGACGCGGCGTACCTCGCCGGCTACGCGAGCTGGCGAATCCGCCGGCGGCTGCAAGGGACCGAGGACCCCGACCCGGACCGCTTCCTGGAGGATTCGTTCCGCCACAGCGTCTTCCGCGCCGGCTTCGCCGTCCGCGAGGTCGAGAATCCGGCCATGGCCGCCGCCCGGACGCCGGAGCCCGTGGCCGCCCCCCGGTCGCCGGAGCCCGGCGCGTGAGCGGGCCTCATCAGGGGGACGGGGGCGAGGCGGCCGGGCCGCGATACTCGATGAGCCGGCCGCGGCGGCCCGAGAGCCGGCCCGCCCAGTAGCGGGCCATGCCCTGGATCCCCGCGAGCTTGGCGGGCACGATGAACAGGGCCGCGATCGCCGCGTCGCCCGCCGGCCGCCGGCGGCGGTTGTAACGGTAGACCCGCGCCGCCAGGATCGCGTAGGCGCCCAGCAGGAGCAGGCTCAGGCCGCGCGTCGGCCAGGCGAGGGCCAGGGCGACGGCGGGGAGGGCCAGGCCCCAGGCCAGGATGCTGCGGGTCTCGCGCACGTAGTGCCGCTCCGGCCCCCCGCCGTGCAGGGAGGCGCCCTCGGCGTAGGCGTAGCCGCAACGCACGGCGCGACGCCACCACTGTCGGAACCGGGTCATCTCCATGTCGTGGCTCGCCATGTCGTCGGCGAGACGGACGACCTTCCAGCCGTCCCGTCGGAGCCGCAGGCAGAGCTCGGGCTCCTCGCCGGCCATGAGGGAGGGGTCGTATCCGCCGGCCTTGACGAGCGGGGCGACGCGCATCATCGCGATCCCGCCGCAGGCCTCCACGTCGCCCGGCGGGACGTCCCACTCCAGGTCCGCCATCCGGTTGTAGACGGAGCGATCCGGGCGGCGCTCGCGCAGGCGGCCGGCGACGACGGCCACGTCGGGCCGCGCGTCCAGCTCGGCGCGGCCGCGTTCGATCCAGCCGGGGGCCAGCTCGCAGTCGCCGTCGATGAACTGGACGTGCCGCGCCTCCGGGGCGGCCTCCAGCAGCCGGGCCAGGCCGGCGTTGCGGGCCCTCGCCGCCGTGAAGGGGGAGGAGAGGTCCAGCTCGACCACCTCGGCCCCCAGCCCGCGGGCCGCCTCGACGCTGCCGTCGCTCGATCCGGAGTCGACGTACACGACCGCGAGGCCCAGGCCCCGCGCCGACTCCAGGCAGCGGCGCAGCCGCTCGCCCTCGTTCCGACCGATCGCGACGAGCCCCACTTCATGCATCGGACGTCAGCCCCGGGGTTCCGCCGGCGCCCGGGACCGCGGGGCACCCCCGCCGGCTCCCGACCCCGGCCGCTTCGACTCTAGCGACCCGCCCGCGGGCCATCAACTCGACGTGGACGCCCCAGCGTCCTTTCACTTGCCGATACGTCGATTTTTTTCGACGCGCGCCGCCCCCGCCGCGCAGGTCGGCTTTACTTCCGCGCCCTCGCCCCGGTATCTTGAGGCGGCATTGGAAGGCCGACCTCCGCCGCCCGCCGAGGGCCCCCGCCGACCGAGGGCGCCACGCCCTCGACATTGATTGACAGCCATGGACATCCCTCGCCCATGATCGAGCCCGAAGCGACGCTGGCCGCGCCGGCCCACCGGCGGGACGCCCCCCACGCCCCAGCCGACCCCGCTCTCGAGGTGGTCATCCGGCCCACCCCGGGCTGGCGCGCGGTGAACTGGGCGGAGATGTACGAGTTCCGCGAGCTGCTCGGCTACCTGGTGTGGCGCGACGTCGCGGCCCGGTACAAGCAGTCGGTGCTGGGGCCCGCCTGGGCGCTGCTCCAGCCGATGATCATGGTCGTGATCTTCACCTTCGTCTCGCGCTTCCTCAGCATCCCGATGCCGGACGGCCTGCCGGCCCCGGTGGTGATCTTCGCGGCGCTGATCCCCTGGACGATGTTCGCGCAGGGGATGCCGGCGGCGGCCGGGAGCCTGGTGGCCTCGATCAACATGGTGACCAAGGTCTACTTCCCGCGGCTGTTCCTCCCCTTCGCCGCGGCGGCGGTGTTCCTCGTCGACGGCATCCTGACGCTGCCGGTCTTCGGCCTGCTGCTGGCGTACTATGGGGTGGCGCCGAGCTGGACGATCGTGTTCCTGCCGGTCTTCTACCTGCTGACCCTGATCGCGGCCCTGGGGATCGGCGTGGCCCTGGCGGCCCTGACGGCCTTCTACCGCGACTTCAAGCACATCGTGCCGTTCCTGGTCCAGATCATGATGTACGTCACGCCGGTCTTCTACACCATCGAGCCGACCATCCCGGCCCGCTGGCGGCCGGTCCTGGCGCTGAACCCGATGTTCGGCATCACCGACGGCTTCCGGGCGACGGCCCTCGGGCTGCCGATGCCCTGGGTCTCGCTCCTGATCTCCACGGCGTCCGCGCTGGCCATCTTCACGGCCGCCCTCTTCTACTTCCGGCGCTCCGAGCGGCTCTTCGCGGACCACGTCTGATCCCCACCGCGTGACCCGCCTCGACGACCCGCGAACCCCCGACGGCACCGACCACCATGACCCGACCGATCATCAGCGTCGAGAAGCTCAGCAAGCGTTACGTCCTGGCGGGCGAGAAGCAGGGCATCAAGAGCTTCACGCTCAGCAGCGCAATCGCCGACCGCCTGGCCGCGCTGCGCGGCCGGCTGGCCGGCGGCGGCCCGTCGAGCCGGCCGACCGAGTTCTGGGCCCTGCGCGACGTCGACATGGAGGTGGAGCGCGGCAAGGTCGTCGGGCTGATCGGCCGCAACGGCGCCGGCAAGTCGACGATGCTCAAGGTGATGAGCCGGATCGTCGAGCCGACCTCCGGGTCGGTGAGGCTCCGGGGCCGCGTCGCCTCGCTGCTGGAGGTCGGGACCGGGTTCCATGTGGAGCTGTCGGGCCGCGAGAACATCTTCCTCAACGGCGCCATCCTGGGCATGAAGCGGGCCGAGATCCGCCGCAAGTTCGACGAGATCGTCGCCTTCGCCGAGGTCGGCCCCTTCCTCGACACCCCGGTGAAGCGGTACTCCTCCGGCATGTTCGTCCGGCTGGCGTTCTCCGTCGCCGCCCACCTTGAGCCCGACATCCTGATCGTCGACGAGGTGCTGGCGGTCGGCGACTATTCCTTCCAGAAGAAGTGCCTCGGCAAGATGCGCGACGTCGCCTCGGGCGACGGGCGGACCGTCCTGTTCGTCAGCCACAACATGGGGGCCCTCGGCCAGCTCTGCGACGAGGGCGTTTGGCTCGACAGGGGACAGGTGGCGGTGCGCGGGCCCATCGACCAGGTCCTGCGGGCCTACATGAAGAATGATTCCGAGGGAGCCGCGTCGGCCGCCCAGTTCGAGATCGACCCGGCGAAGGCCCACCAGTTCCTCAAGGTGGAGCTGCTCCACGAGGACGGCTCGCGGGCCAGCGACTTCGCCGGCGACGAGCCGATCCGCGTCCGGATGGAGTACCTCGTCCAGCGCGAGGTCCTGGGCTGCCACCCCCAGTTCCTGGTCCACAACACGGAAGGGCTGCGGGTGATCCTCTCCGACGTCCGCGAGGTCAACCACCACCTCGTCGACGACCTCGTCCCCGGCCGCTACGTGTTCGAGGCGGTGATCCCCCCCGACATCCTGGCCGCGAACTCCTACACCTTGTCCGTCAGGACCGGGGCCCTCGCCACCGGCCAGATGGACCACCGCGAGGATTGCTGCGAGTTCACGATCAACTACCTCAACACGACCATCTCGGCCAAGGGGAGCGTCCTGAACCTGCCCCTCCCCTGGTCCCTCGATCGCCTCGCGAACGTCCCGGCCGAGGCGGCCCCCGCCTGACGAATCGGCCACGGTTGGCTTCGTTCGCGCGCCGCCGATTCCTCGGCGACGCGTTCAAGTCCTTGACGGCCAGGCGGGTTGCGCCCGATCGGGCCTGGCTTCGTTCGTCGTTTTCGAAGTGGTCTTCTCGCCCGGCGAGCGTGAAACGCACGCCCCCTCTCCCGCCGGGAAGGGTGGCCCGGAGGGCCGGGTGAGGGTCGCTGGATTGGTAGAAACAGCGACGGTTTACGGCAAGCCTCGCCGACGCTTCCTCCGCGCTCCGGCGACCCTCACCCGCCGCTGGCGCGGCCGCCCTCTCCCGGGGGGAGAGGGGACTAATTAGGATGTCTGGGCTATGCCCTCCAGAGTCCGAGGCGGCAAGGCCTGTCCATCCATGCTCACCCAAATAAGGGGGGGTGGTGGCGAGGGCATCGGGCCAGCGGCCCTTCTCTCTCGCCGCGCGCTCGGATGCCCCTTGACACCTTCGCCCTTCAACTGCTTCCGGGATGTCAAGGAACGACCGCCACGATCTCCCGGATGATCCGCGGGGGGATCGGCGGGATTTCAGGAATACCGATTTTTTTCCCGAGGCGCGGCCGCGCCGGTTTTGGCCTGGCCTCGGCGGCGGCTTCGATTAGAATGCTCCGCGCCCGCGGCAGGGATGGCCGGGGGGCGACGCTAGGCGAGGCGAGGCAAGGAGGCCGGCGATGTTCGAGAACCGCGTCCTGGTGGTCGGCGACGTGATGCTCGACCGCCACGTCCACGGCCATGTCCGGCGGATCTCCCCGGAGGCCCCCGTGCCGGTCGTCGGCCTGCTCGGCGAGGTGAGCACCCCCGGCGGCGCCGGCAACGTCGCGGCCGGGCTCGCCGCCCTGGGTTGCGACGTCGCCCTCGCCGGCCTGATCGGGCCCGACGTCGAGGGCGAGGCGCTTCGCGAGGCGTTGGCGGCCAAGGGGGTCGCCGGCCCCGGGCTCGTCGAGCGTCCCGGCCTCGCCACCGTCAGCAAGACCCGCATCCTCTCCGAGGCCCACCAGCAGCTCCTGCGACTCGACCGCGACGGCGACCGCGCCGCCTACGCCGCGTTCGAGGACGACCTCCTCGCCCACGCCCTGCCGATGGTCGGCGACGCCTCGGCCGTCGTCCTGGCCGACTACGAGAAGGGGGTCATCACCCCGAAGGTCGCCCGCGCGGTCATCGCCGAATGCCGGCGCCTGGGCGTCCCCTGCGTGGTCGACCCCAAGAAGGTCGACTTCTCCCCCTACGCCGGCGCCACGGTCGTCACCCCGAACCAGCTGGAGGCCGAGCGCACCGCCGGCCGCCCCCTGCCCGACGACGACGAGGCCGGCCGCGCCGCCGAGGAACTCCTCTCGGCGCTGGGGACCGACGCCATGCTCATTACGAGGGGCCCCCAGGGGATGACCCTGGCGCTGCCCGGGGCCGTCCACCACGTCCCGTCGCGGACCCGCGACGTGGCCGACGTCACCGGCGCGGGGGATACCGTGGTCGCCGTGATGGCCGCCTGCCTCGGCGACGGCTGGCCGGTCCTCGACGCCTGCCGGCTGGCCAACACCGCCGCCGGCATCGCCGTGGGGAGGCCGGGGGCCTACGTCGTCCAGGCCGGCGAGCTTCGCGCCGCCTGGGGGGGGCTGTCTCCCAAGATCCTCGACGCCGACGCCGCCGCGCGGCTGCTGGCCGAGGCCCGCCGCCGCGGCCGCCGGGTCGTCTTCACCAACGGCTGCTTCGACATCCTCCACGCCGGCCACCTGTCTTGCCTGGAGGGGGCCAAGCGACTCGGCGACATCCTGGTCGTCGGCCTCAACTCCGACGCCTCGGTCCGGGAGCTGAAGGGGCCGTCCCGCCCCGTCATCCGCCAGGACGACCGCGCCGGGCTCCTCGCCGGGCTCGCCTGCGTCGACGTCGTCGTCGTCTTCGACGACCCCACGCCCATCGCCCTGATCGAGGCCTTCGAGCCCGACGTGCTCGCCAAGGGGGGCGACTACGCGATCGAGGACATCGTCGGCGCCGACCTCGTCATGGCCAGGGGGGGCCGGGTCGTGGCGATCCCCCTCGTCCCCGGCCGGAGCACGACCTCGATCCTCGAACGCCGGGCGGGCTGATCCGCCCGCCGCGCCGCGAGCCGACGCGCGACCGATCTCGAGGACGCGCGTCCATTTATCGCAACGACCCTTTACTAGGGGACGGGCCGAGCCCATGATGGCGACGTGAACGGAAGATCGGGCCCGGAATCCGTAAGTTCCTCGGGCCGCCTCGCGACGCCGACCCTCCCGATTCAAGGAACGACCCGCCCCGCGCCGCCCGAGACCGCCGCCCTTGAAAGCATGCTCACGTTGACTTGAGGCAACACCACGACGGCTGGCTTAGCGATTTGGCAACATTTGCACGCCGCGCGCTGATTGACGTGGCGGGATGCGCTCGTTAGACTACGTCGACACGTTCGCCGCGAGGTGAACGAAGCGGTTGGCAGCCTGTTTTGTGTCGTCAACTTTTACACAATTACTTAGACCTCCCACACCCCGGCAACGCTGGAATCTAGGATTGAATCGGCGAGGCCGCTTCACCGGAGAGTCCGCAACGATGAACGCCGAGCCGCATTCGTCGCCGACGTCTCTTCCTGGGGAGTTTCACGAGATCGAAATGACGCCCAAGACGGATGAATTCCCCCTGCTGGCCCTGCGGGCCGGCGCCTCGGCCCACGCCGAGGTCGTGAAGTCGAGCCTCAAGCGGGCCATGGACTTCAGCGGCGCCCTGGTCGGGCTGCTGGTCCTGATGCCGGTGATGCTGGCGGTCGCCGTGCTGATCCGTTTCGACTCGCCGGGCCCCATCTTCTTCCGCCAGCTCCGTCGCGGGTATCGGGGAAGGCTGTTCTGGGTCGTCAAGTTCCGGACGATGCGGGTCGGCGCCGAGGCCCAGCTCAAGGACCTCGAGGACAAGAACGAAGCCGGCGGCAACGTCCTCTTCAAGATCAAGAACGACCCGCGCGTCACCCCCCTGGGCCGCTTCCTGAGGAAGTCGAGCCTGGACGAGCTGCCGCAGTTGATCAACATCCTGCGCGGCGAGATGAGCATCGTCGGCCCCCGGCCGCTCCAGCTCCGCGACAGCGACCTGCTGCTGGCCGAGGATCCCGAGGGCTACCGCCACCGCCTCCAGGTCATGCCCGGCCTCACCGGCCCGTGGCAGGCGGGCGGGCGTAGCGACGTCGGCAGCGACCGCATGGTCGAGATGGACGTCGAGTACGCGAACAACTGGACCATCCTGGGCGACATCGCCATCATCCTGCGGACGATCGTGGTCGTGCTCAAGGGCCGCGGCGCCTGCTGAAATCGAATCGCGGCCGTCGCCACCGCGACGGCCCGCCAGGATGTCCTCGACATCGAATCGGCCCCCGGCCCCCCTCGGCCTCGGGGCCGATTTCATTTCGAATCGAATCGAGGCCGCTTCTTCGCCCGACGGGTTCAGGACGAGCCGGGGAGGAGCTTGAGGATCTTCCGCCAGCGCGATTCCCGCTCCTCCTGCAAGGCGCCGATGCGCTGATTGAGCCAGAGCATCACGTCGGCCTCGTTCGCCGCCGGCGAGGGTCGTTCCACGCGCGGTCGCGGCCTGGCGCCGGGGCGGGCCGGGCCGCGCGTCTCGGCGTCGGCCGCCGGCGCGACGCTCGGGGCGGGGACCTCCTTCGCGGCATCGGCCCGCGCGCCCGCGTTGTTCGCCTCGGGGTCCGGCGACCTCGACGGGGGCGGCGGCATGGGCGACGGCCTGGGCCGGGGATCCGGCGAGGGCGGCGGCGTGACGGGGGAGACGGGAGGGGCGACCGCTGGTGTCGGCGCCGCGGTCGCGGCCCCGGACGCCCGCGCCTCCTCGCGCTCCTTGGCGTAGGAGGCCAGCTCGGCCTTCAGATCCTGCACCTCCCTGGTGACCTCGCGCAGCTGGTCCAGCTCCTGACGGATCAGATCCATCTGCTCGCGCTGGAGCGAGCCGAACATCTCGACGAGCATCCCCATGGCGCTCTGGAACTGGTCCATCATCTGCTGCTGCATCAGCCCGAACTGATTCATCAGCGGGACCAGCACGGCGACGGGGTCGGAGGCCGCCCCGGAGATTTCGGCGGGTAGGACGGAGACCGTCGGGACGGCCAGGCCCCGGCCGCGGCCGGGATCGTCCTCGCGGACCAGGGGGAGGATGTCGCCGTGCCCGGGCTCGGGCGCGAGGGCCAGGGCGAGCGAGCGGCCCTCGGCCGCGGGGGCCGACGGCCGGAGATCGGCCGGGACGGCCGCGGACGCCGTCGCGGAGTCTCGGCTCCGGATGCGGACCTTGTAGCGGCCGACTTCCAGGACGTCTCCCTCCGCGAGGAGGGCGAAGCGGACGGCCGCGTTGTTGACCTCGACGCCCCCCAGCAGGTCGACGACCCAGAGGCCGGCGGCGGTCCGGACCAGGCTGCAATGGAACGGCGAGACGCTCGGGTCGGCCAGGCGGAACTTGCAGCCGGCGGCCGAGCCGATGAGCGAGACCACGCGGTTCATCGGCCAGACCGCGGACCGCGACGGCCCGTTGAGGAATTCCAGGCCGACCTCCGGCCATGCCGACGCGCCATAGGAGCGGGAGACCAGCGGCGTCGATTCCGGCGGCCGGCCCCCCTCGCCCCCCGCTCGCGGGGACGCCCCCAGCCGCAGCTCATAGGGGCCGATGCGCATCGGCTCCTCGGGGGTGAGCCAGCCGTGCTTGCGGGGCCGGTCGCCCCCCAATGTCCCCAGGCGGCTCTCAAGGTCGATCCAGAAGGCGTGGCCCTCGACGACCTGGAGGTAGGCGTGGCGACGGCTGACCAGGCGGTGTTCCAGGGGCACGTCGGCGCGAGGGTCGCGCCCGATCAGGGCGAACGGCTGGTGCAGGACCCGGACGCCGACATCGGACTCGCCCCCGGCCTCGACGACGAGTTGGAGCGGCCCCGGCAGGCGACAGGATTCCAGGAACGATTTCATGGTTTTGCGGGGGTCCTGCCGCGTCGCGAGCCGCGGCCGACGGTGGCTCGACCCAGGGAGCGATCAACCTGATCTCGTTCATGCAATTGTAACGGCTCCGCCTTTTTCCTACAAACGTAAGAAAGCGCGACCGATCGTCGTCGGCGCCGGCCGGTCTCCTTTTCGGAACCGGCCCGCGAGTCGTCATGGCGAGGGCCGAGGGGTCCGGGTCGGGCCCCTCCCCTCGCGATTCGGCGGCCGGGGCCGAGACGGCCCGGCGGATCGCGTCGAGGGGTCGCGCCGTCGCGCGGGGCGAGGGCGGCTCGGGGATTCAGGAGGACTTCTTGCCCTTCGGGGCGCCGGCGCGTTCGCGCGCCATGATGTCTTCCTGCTGCTTCTTGGCGGCCTCGAAGTCCGCGTCGGAGACCGGCGGCGGCGGGGCCTCGCCGCAACCGGGCGAGGAGACGGCGAACCCGATGATCAACGCGAGGCCGAGGCTGGCGCTGGCGATCTTCTTCGAAACCAAGGGAATCCCTCCGGTGATGGGTCGGATTCCGGGCCCCGCCGAGGCGAGGCCCGGGGGCGGTCGTCAGAAGCTGTCGGCCGAGACGACCTCGCCGCCGAGGCGCGTGCCGAGCCCCATCGAAACGTCGCGATTGATCGAATCCTTGATGGCGCGGACGCTGCCGTCGGCCATCGCGGCGTTGACCACGCCCGGGTTGTGGGAGGAGGCGATCTTGATGATGAACCCCCACGAGACGTCGTCCATGCTGGCGCGGATCTTGTTCGGGGTCTGGATCGTGTTGAACCACGTCCGCCAGACGCTCCCCTCGCACCAGAGGCGTAGGTGTTGTAGCCGTCGCTGGAGGTGTCGCCGTAGGTCTCCGACGGACACAAGACGAGATAAAACGGCATGGTGGAGAGGGGCGGGAGCGTGGCGGCCTCCCCCGGCGGATGACCCCCGGGCGAGGCCGCGTGACCTCAGTGGTATCAGGCCGTCCACCCCCCGTCAAGGACCATCCGACGCCCGCCCCGGGCCCCGTCGCGCGGCCTGAAAACCGGGTAAAACCCCGATCCGAACAAATTCGTGGATGAACTCCGTCCGATCCGTCCGAGGGCCGAGCGCGCCCGAAAAACGCCCCGATTCGGCGGGATCCGACGGCGGCCCGCGGGAGGCCGGCTTGACCCCGAGGCCGGGCCGCGAAGGGCTCGCGGGCCGCGCCGGGCCGTCGCGAGAGGCCGGGCCCGTCGGGCCGCGTTTGAGTTCCGGGGGCCGACGCGTTAGTCTACCGGCGGGCCGACGTCGGGAAGCGTCGCGCGGGGTCTCGCGGGAAAGGACATCGACCGAACATGAAGCGCAAGGGAATCATCCTCGCCGGGGGCTCCGGGACGCGGCTCTACCCGATCACCCGGGCCGTCAGCAAGCAATTGCTGCCGATCTACGACAAGCCCATGATCTACTACCCGCTATCGACGCTAATGATGGCGGGCATACGCGAGATCCTCCTCATCTCCACGCCCGACGACATCGGCGGCTTCCGGCGGCTGCTGGGCGACGGGTCGCAGCTGGGGCTGGCGATCGAGTACGCGGTGCAGCCGCACCCCGGCGGGCTCGCCCAGGCGTTCCTCATCGGCCGCGACTTCGTGGGCGACGGCGACGCGGCGCTGATCCTGGGCGACAACATCTTCCACGGCCAGGGCTTCCAGCCCATGCTCCGCCGCGCGGGGGCGTGCGAGTCCGGGGCCACGGTCTTCGCCTACCCGGTGAAGGATCCCGAGCGCTACGGCGTCGTCGAGTTCGACCGGGAGGGCCGGGCGCTTTCGATCGAGGAGAAGCCGGCGAAGCCCAAGTCGCACTTCGCGGTCACGGGGCTGTACTTCTACGACAACCGCGTGCTGGACATCGCGGCCGAGCTGAAGCCCTCGCCGCGCGGGGAGCTGGAGATCACGGACGTCAACCGGATCTACCTGGAGCGCGGCGAGCTGCGGGTGGAGCTGTTCACGCGGGGGTTCGCCTGGCTGGACACGGGGACGATCGAGTCGCTGATCCAGGCGGCGAACTACGTCGAGACGATCGAGGCGCGGCAGGGGTTCAAGATCGCCTGCGTGGAGGAGGTGGCGTACCGCCAGGGGTTCATCACGGCCGAGCAGGTGGAGCGGCTGGCGTCCGCGCTGCGCAACGACTACGGCCGCTACCTGCTGGACCTGATCCGAGACGAGCCGAATCCCGTCGCCGGCTGAGGGCGCGTCGGCCGGCGGCGACCCGTCGAGGGGCCGCCGCCGGCGCGTGGCGTCATTTGAGGGCCTTCTCCACCTGGGCGAGCGTGGGCCGCTCCAGGGGGTGAATGTCGGACTCCTTCAGGCCGCCGTCGCGGGCCTTGGCGAGGTTGCGGCGGGCGGCCTCCTGGTCCCCGGCGGCGAGGTAGGCCCGCGCCAGGTGGAAGTACCGCGACGGGCTGGAGTCGATGGCGATGACGTCCTCCAGATCCTTGATGGCGCGGGGGAAGTCGCCGTTGGTGATGTAGACGACGGCCCGCGTGTCGAGGAGTTCGGGGAGGGGCCCGCGGAGCTGGATGGCGCGGTTGATGAGCTTCAGGGGGTCGGCCCCCTTGTCCCCCTGGAGGGTCATCAGCCAGGCCAGGTTGTTCAGCGGGATGACCTCGCTGGCGTCCTTGGCCAGGGCCTTGCGGTAGAGGTCCATGGCCTCGGAGTAGCGTTCCTGTCGGTCGCGGATCGTCCCCAGGGCGACGGTCAGCATCATGGCGTCCGGGTTGCGCTGCAGGGCGCGCTCGATCCAGCCGCTGACGCGGGCGATCTGCTCGGGGTCGTGGAACGTCTGCTCCGACAGCAGGATGGAGACCACGGCGGGGGTCGCCGGCTCGGGGTTGGGCGAGGCGTTCCAGATCGGCTCGCAGACGTCCAGGGCGTCCTTGATCCGGCCGCGGCGGCCGAGGAACATGGCGTATTCGAGCTGATCGTCCAGGCGGGGCGACGCGGTGGCGTTGCGCTTCAGGATGGCCTCGGCCTCGTCGAGCAGCCCGACCTTCTCGGCCAGGCCGCCGAGGGCGCGGGCCAGCTCGGGGGCGACCTGGGGCCTGTCGGCGATGGCCTTGATCGCCGCCAGGGCCTCGGCGTCCTTGCCCCGGGCCTTGTCGAGCCGGACCTGCAGCGAGAGGACGTTGAAGGCGTCGGGCTGGAAGGCCTTCAGCCGGTCGATCAGCGCCTGGGCCTCGGCCGCGTCGGCCTCGTTCGCGGGGGGCCGCATGCGGTCGATCAGCTCGGAGGCGAAGTAGGTCAGGCGGCCGACCTGCTGGGTCAGGTCGCGGGCCGACCCCGGGCGACGATCCTCGCGGACCAGCTCGCGGAGCTCGGCGCGGGCCTTGTCCCAGTCGCCGTCGGCCTTGTAGATCCGCGCCAGGAGGTAGCGGTCGTCCTCGCTGGCCCGCTGCTCGTCGACGAGCTTCTGGAGGATGGCCGCCGCCTTGTTCCGGTACGAGACGATCCGCTGGGCCGCGTAGACGCGGGCCAGGACGCGGAGATCCTCGACTTCCTCGGGGAGCTTGTCCTCGGGCTTGTCGGGCGGGGCGTAGAGGTAGAGGGCCTTGAGCGCCTGCTGGTAGTCGCCGGAGAGCTCGGCGCGGGCGATGTGGGTCAGCGCCAGGGTGCGCCGGGCCCAGGCCAGGTCGGCCGGGTCGACGGCCCGGGAGGCGTCGGTGGCCTTGAGGATCGAGCTCAGCTCGGTCTCGACGTCGTCCACCAGGTCCATGCGGAGCAGGAACTCGACGTAGGTCTTCCGGCGCGAGAAGTCGCCGGGCGCGGCGGCCTGGGCCCTGCGGTGCCAGTCCTTGGAGGTGGCGACCCACTTGTTCCTCAGGGCGTCGCGGCCGGTGGCCTTGCATCCCTGGGCGATCAGGTCGGCGCAGGCGGCCATCGTCCGCGGGGCCTTCTCGGGCCCGACGGCGCGCTCGATCTGGGCGACGGCCTGCTCGGCCTGCTCGATCTTGTTCGTGGCCACCAGGAACTCGACCAGCATGACGCGACGCTCGGGGTCGGCCGGCGCGGCGGCGATGGCCTGGCGCAGCTCGGTCTCGGCCTCGTCGAACCGCTTCTGCCAGATCAGGACCTGGGCGAGCATCGCGCGCTCGGAGAAGGCCTCGGGCCGGGCCGCGACCCGCTGGCGGATGATGGCCTCGGCGTCCTCGAAGTTCTTCTCGCCGACGACGCGCTGGAGGATCGACTTCTCGAGGCCGGAGGAATCGCCCGACTCGCCGCCGAAGGCCGGGACCCGGCTCCAGAGCTGGCTCACCTCGGAGGTCCGGCCCGATTCCAGGAGCAGCTCGGTGGCGCGGCGGACGACCTGCAACGAGTGCTGGCCCATCTCGATGGCCTGGCGGTAGAGGTCGGCCATGCGGCTCAGGCGGCGTCGGCGGTCTTCCTCGTCCGTGGCCTCGTCCAGCTCCAGCTCGTCCAGCCGGGCGGTCGACAGCGGGATGACGGACCAGTCGGGGCGTCGCGACCGCAGCTCGGCCAGGGCGGCGCGGGCCTCGCCGCGGAGCCTGGCCTTCTCGGCGGCGTCGGTCGAGTGGCTGATCCGCCAGGTGAGCAGCTCGACCTCCGCCAGGCGGGCCATGTAGCCGTCGGCCCCCTCGATGCGGCGGACGTCGGCGATCAGCGCCTCGGCCTCGGCCCGGAGCCGCTCGACGTCGGCGGCGGCGAGCTTGTCGTCATCCCCCAGCGCCAGGCCGAGGGCCTGGAGGCGGGGCCGGACGTCGTTGGGCGCCAGCTCGGCGGCGCGGGCCCAGGCCGCCTTGGCCTCGGCCTTGGCGCCCACGCCGGCCAGGCCCAGCCCGACGGCGTCCAGCACGCTGACGCGCCGATCCGTCGGCAGGGCGTCGAGGTTTTCGGAGATCGCGACCATCGCGGCGACCTGGTCGGGGCCGCCGCGGAGCATCGCGTGCTTCAGCCGGGCCATCCGGAGCTCGAGCGAGTCGCCCAGCGACTCCCGCGCCTCGTCGAGGAGCTTCGTCGCGCCCTGGAAGTCGCGGCGGGCGGCCCGCAGGTCGGCCGAGGCGACCCAGACCTGGACCGCGAGGCGGTCCTTCGGGGCCTTCGCCCGCGCCGCGTCGAGCAGCTTGACGGCCTCGTCGCGCAGGCCCTGGGCCGTCTTCACCTGGGCCGTCAGCACCACGGGGAGCGAGGACGAGGGGTCGTCGCGGGCGATCCGGGCGATCAGGTCCTCGACCTCCTTCCAGTCGCGACGCGACTGGTCCAGCCGCCCGTTCCGCGCGATCAGGAGCGCGGCCAGCGGGGGGCGGGCGGCCGGGGTCGAGTCGGCCAGCGCCCGGTATTCGGTGATCGCCCGATCGGAATCGCCCTGCGCCACCAGGCTGTTGATCCAGGCCAGGCGGGACGTTAGGTCGCCGGGCGCGTCGCGGACGGCGCTGGCCTGGTACGCCCGCTGGCGCTCGGTGTCGCCCAGGTTGCCGTAGCATTCCGCCAGCAGGCGGCTCACGCCGGCCTGCAGCTTCGCGTCCCCCGAGAGGTCGCGCGAGGCCAGCTTCTCCAGCAGGATCTTCTTGGCCTCGGACCACTCCCGGGCGTTGATCAGCGCCTGCGCCAGGTAGTAGTCGCCGTAGTGCCCCAGGCCGATCCGGCTCAGCTCCTTGGCCTCGTCGCGCAGCTCGGTCGTCGCGCCCCGCGCCGCGAGCGCGTCGGCCAGGGTGATGCGCAGGAGGATGTCGTCGGGGACTGCCTCGACGCCGGCCCGCAGCGCCTTCATGCCGCCGTCCAGGTCGCCCGAGTTGATCCTCAGCATCCCCGACGCCAGGTGGAGCCTGGGCGCCTTGGGGGCGGCATCCAGCCCCTTCGCCAGGAGCTCCTCCGCGCCCGCGAGGTCGGGAGGGGTCCGGCGCATCTTCAGCTCCGCCAGATCCAGATACGCGTCGGCCTCGGTCGGGGCCAGGCGGATCGCCTCCTGGAAGTCGGCCTCGGCGGCCGAGGTGTCCTCGCCGCGCTTCAGGAGGCGGGCCCGATAGCGGCCCCGGGTCAGGTGGGACCGGAAGTCTCCCGGCTCCTCATTCACCATCTCGTCGATCACGCGGTCGGCGTCGGCCGGGCTGTTCAGCGCCTCGCCCCGGTAGAGGTCCGCCATGCGCCGGCGGGCGTCGAACCGGTCCTTCGACTTCTTCGCCACGGCGTCCTCATAGGCCTGGAGCGCCTCTCGCGGCTGGCCCGAGGCCTGTCGCGAACGCCCGATCAGGTACGCCAGGTCGCCGTCGTTGGGCGACTTTCGCTGCAGCGTCGTCAGGTTCGCCTTCACGTCGGCGGCGAGGTTCCCCCCCCCCTGCTCCCCCATCCGGTCGACCTGCAGCTCGACCAGGCTGCGGCGCACGTCGTCGCGGCCGGGCTGCCGGCCCAGGACGTCCTGGTAGATCTGCATGGCCTGGGTCACGCGGGCCGGCGTGCGGGACCGCTCCAGCAGCACCCTGGCGAAGTTGACCTGCGCGTCGAAGTCTTCGGGGAAGACCCGGACGTGCTGGAGGTACAGCTCCTCCGCCTTCGCCAGATCCCCCGCCTTCTCGGCCTCCTCGGCCATGACCAGGTTGCTCTTGCCCATGCGCGAGACCTGGTATCTCTGCAGCGCGAAGATGGCGACGACGCCCAGCGCGAGGACCACGGCCGCGACGGCCAGGCGCCTCCAAGTCTTCGGTCCCATGTGAGCAACCTCTTCATCTGGTGCGGAACGCGGGGGGCGACGGCCGGCGGGATCCGAGGACGTCCGGTGGCGCGACGGCGGGCACATGATCAGTGTAACCGGCCGCGGCGGGGCGCGACAACGACACCCGCCATGCCCGTCCTCAACCCTAGGACCGATACGAAGCTCGTTTCGAAAAGAGACGATCCGTCCCAGCGATCTTACATCCGCGCGCCCGAAAAACGCGCCATGTTTCCCCGATCCCACGCGCCGGCCGTGCACCCACGATTAACCGGACATGCTTCGCCCCCCCGGCCCGCCCGGCTACCGATCAACCGGACATACTTCCGCCCCGCGGCCGCCCCCGGGCGCGGAAGTCCACCACGATTAACCGGACATACTCCCGCGCGGCTCCAGGCTGGCTCCGACCGGCATTCGCCCCCCCCGTCGGCGCGTCCTCCCCCTCCTCGCGCGCCCGACGCCGCGTCGGGGCGACTTACGACTGACCATTCGATCACGCCGATTCATGGCGCATACTTCCGGGGTGGACGCCCGGCCCGCCCATCCGATCACTACCGATGTTCGAACCCTAGTGGACCGGCGACCATGCCGATCGACCGAGCATGGTTCGGGGTCGTTTCCCCGATTAACCGGGCATACTTCCCACGATCAACCGGACATACTTCGGGCCTGCACTCACGATCAACCGGACATACCACTAGCGATTAACGGGACATACTTAGCCTCTGTAAGTTCTTGATTGACATGGCCTTGCGATGCTGAGAATTTGTTTCTAGACTCTTGTTCTAGACAGAAAGACAACAACACGGCGGCGGGCCGCCCCTGGTGTTGTTCTCTTCCTGGTTCGGATGGAAGACAGGAAGGCCGGGTCCGGGACGGATCTCGATGCGACAGCCTCTGAAGGCGAACGCCGGGAGCATCGGGATGGCGGAGCTGGGGTTCACGTTCGAGGACGACGACGAGGCCGTCGAGCCGATGGCCGGGCGCGAGTCCGAGGGGGGGGCGTCGTGCGACGCCGGCTGGAAGGACGAGCTGAACCTCGCCGAGTTCCCGATCGCCGCGCTGTCGGACCGGATCCCGGACGGCCAGACGACCCTGGTCTTCGAGGACCGGCTGGAGCCGCGGGACAGCCCGCCGATCGTCCGCCGGCTGACGATCATGGGGACGCACAAGCACGGCCTGCCGACCTCGCTGGACGACGAGGTTTTGGTCGGGCTGATCCAGCTCACCAAGCGTCGGAGCAACTTCACCGACGCCCGCGTGCCGTTCTCGCGGTATGAGCTGATCGAGCTGCTGGGATGGCCCCAGAGCGGCCAGAGCTATCGCCGCATCGAGGAGGCGCTTCACCGCTGGGTGGGCGTCGTCCTGATGTACGAGAACGCCTGGTGGGACAACACGGCCAAGAGCTGGGTCGACGAGCAGTTCCACGTCCTGGACAACGTCACGCTCTACGACCGCGAGCGCTGGCGGAAGACCTCGGCGCGGGCGAAGGCGAAGGCCGGCGGCAAGGCCGACAAGCCCCCCCTGCCCCTCTCCAGCTTCAAGTGGAACGACGTGATGTTCCAGTCGTTCCAGAGCGGCAACCTGAAGCAGCTCGACCTGGAGCTGTACCTCAAGCTGCGGCTGCCGACCACCAAGCGGATGTACCGCTTCCTGGACAAGCGGTTCTACCGCCGGAGCCGGCTGGAATTCGACCTCCGGACGCTCGCCTGCGAGCACATCGGCCTGAGCCGGACCTACGCCCCCACGGAGCTGAAGCGTCGGCTCAAGCCGGCCCTGGTCGAGCTGGAGCAGGTCGGGTTCCTGGAGCCGCTCCCGCCCGAGGAGCGCTACGCCCCCGTCAGCCGGGGGACGTGGCGGATCATCCTCGTGCGCGGCCGTCGCGACGGCGCGCCCGGCGACGACCCCGACCCCGACGACGGCCTCGGCGCCGCCGAGGCCCCGGACGACGCCCCGTCCGAGCTGGTGGAGGCCCTCCGCGCCCGCGGCGTGACGGCCAAGGCCGCGACCGACCTGGTCGGTGCCTGGCCGGCGGACCGCGTCCGGGCCAAGATCGAGGTCTTCGACTGGATGGTCGGCAACGGCGACAAGCGGGTGGGCAAGAACCCGGCCGGCTACCTCGTCGCCTCGATCCGGTCCGACTACCAGGACCCGCCCGACTTCCGCTCGGCGACCGCCGCCGTCGCGAAGCGCGAGCAGGCCGACCGCAAGGCCGCCGACGCGAAGGCCGACGCCGACGCCGCAGCCCGCGCCGAGGCCGACCGCGAGGCCCGCCTGAAAGCCGCCTGGGACGCCCTGCCCGCCGACCAGCGCGACGCCATCCTCGCCGCCGTGAAGGCCGAGAACCCCGGCCTCTCGCGCTGGAAGAAGATGCTCGAACCCCTCTGCCTCGCCGCCCTGGAGGCCCGCCTCCGCGACGGCGCCCCCGGCCCCGCCCCCGCCCAGCATTTCCTCTTCCCCGAGTCCGACCCCGCCGCCTGAGCGGGCCTTTCGGCGCGGACGTGCTTCCCCCCTCCGCGGGGGAAGGCGGTTCGCGCGACGGTCGGACGAGCATGACCCCGAGAGCGGGCGTTCCCGGACTTCGGGAGGCCGCCCCTCGTTCTGCCCGGCTTCCCGGTCATGCGACGCCGTTGGCCACCTTCGCGCCCGCGGAGGAGTGCGGCCGTCGCGAGAAATCCGCCACGTCGGTCGCGACGGCATGGCCGCCGCGTCCCGGCGAGTTTTCGCGCCGACGCGTCGAGTTCGTAAAAGATTTGCTTGGTCTCTTTGAATATGGGGGTACTATCGACGAAATCAATTCCGCATTGGAATAACTCGTTGAAACATGAGGAATCGCGGGGGGCGAACGGTATGAGAAGCATCGTCGCGGCGGGTTCCATGGTGGCCATGACCTTCGCCCTGGCCCTGGCGCCGGCCCGGGGCCAGGCGCCCTCGACCGACCGCAAGGCCGTCGGCGAGTCGGTCGCCGCGAGCCTCCGGGGCTGGCTGGACGGACTGGGGGCCGTGGGAGGGCGTCGGCCGATCCTCGCGGTCCTTCCGCCGGCCGACGCCGACGGGCGAATCCCCCTGTTCTTCGCGGAGACCTCGGCCTACCTGGAGGGGGAGGTCGTCGTGGCCGTCAGGAGCGCGGTGAAGGAACGGCTGGTCGTCTGGGGTCCGGGCACCCTCGGCGGCACGCTGAGGGACCAGGGAATCGACCCTCGCGAGGTCAAGCTCGCCGACGAGGCCGAGGTGCGAAGGCTCCTCGTCCGGATCGGGGCCGACGCCGCGTTGATCGGCCGGATGGAGCTGCCGGACATCGACGCCCTTCGCGAGGGGAACGCGCCCCCCTTCCGCCTGGTCTTCCGGGGGGTGACGCGGGATGACGGCGAGTCCGTCCCGGTCGCGGAGGTGAGCGCCGACCAGGAGGTGGTGGCCGCGCCCTGGGACGCCGGCCGGCTGAGCGGCCGGTTCGAGGTCGAGTTCCTGGTCAACGGCCAGCCCGTGAAGCTGACTCGTCACCCTCAATGCAACGACATGGTCGAGAACGTGTTCGTCGCCGATCTGGACCCTCGCGCCCACGTCAACGAGGACATGGCCGCCTCGTGCTCGTTCCGCGTCCGGAACCTGGGGGCGCCCGGGATCGGCCTGGTACACCCCAGGGACGCCGATCGGCTGTTCGGCGTGGTGTTGTCGGTCGACGGCTACAACGCGGTGATGGAGAGGCAGGCCGGCACGGGCGAGGTGTGGCAGTTCGTCAGGCGGGCCCCGGAGAACTCCTGCAAGTTCGTCCTCACCGGACCGGGCACGCGGATGGAACGCGCCGAGAAGGAGTATGGCTACCGCCTCGTCGCGGCGGAGGCGGAGGACGGGGCGTCCTGGGTCCTCAACGGCTTCCAGGAGGGTCCGAAACAGGCCAGGAAGTTCCTGCTCTCCACCAACGCCTCCCAGTGGGTCGCCGCGCGGGCCGGGGATCGCTCGGCCGTGGGCTGGATCACCGTGCACATCTTCGCTCAGCGACTGCCCGGGGACGCCCCCGCGGCCGGCGGGGCGTTCGGGGTGGGGGTCGTCGACGGGGACCAGGTCGCCCAGCGGACGTTCCCGGTCCAGGTGGACTGGTACCGCCGACCGGTCGAGAGCTGGCGGATCTATTACACCATCGGCGGCGACGGCGAGGAGATCGCCCGGGCGATCCCCATCGCCAGGTGAGCCGCCGCGGCATCCCTCGGAATCATCATCTCAGGCGATCCCCACCGGGAGGGCGAGGCATGGCGTTCGGTTCGATTTCGCGTCGACGGGTCGTCGGAGTGCTGGCCGTCGCGGCGGGCCTGGCGGGGGGGCGCGTGGAGGCGGCCCAGCTCGCCCAGCCCGCCCCGGGGCCGCGGCTGCGCATACTCATCGTCGGGGACCGCTGGGACGCGGGGGTCGGCAAGGACGTCGAGGTGAACATCGAGTCGACGGTCGCCACGTTCCGGACCAACATGAGGCCGGAGAGCTTCGAGATCCGCGCCCTGGGACGGGCGGAGTTCACGCGGGACGGGGTGCTGGGCGCGGTGGCCCGCGAGCCGATCGGGCCGGATGACGCCCTCATGGTGATGGTCATGGCCCACGGCGCCTTCGACCCGAGGTCGGGGGCCTACCTGCACATGGACGGCCGCGCGGCGCTGTTCGCCTCGGAGTTGTCGGCGGCGATCCGGGCGCGGGGCAACCGTCTAGGGGTGCTTCTGTACGAGTCTTGCCAGCAGGTCCGTCCGGTCCCCTTTCCCGGGCCGGCGGCCCGCGTGGGGGTGCCGCCCGAGGACATGTATCTCTTCCGGACCCTCTTCCTGGAGGCTCGCGGATATCTGGAGATGCACGCGGCCGAGCCCGGGCAATTGGCGTTGTGCCTCCCCAAGTTCGTCCAGCAGGGCATCCAGGACGCCGGCCACCGGGGCTCGCTCTTCACCCAGTGCTTCCTCGACGTCCTGAACCGGAACGCCGGCGAGAGGCATCGATCCTGGGAGTCCATCGCCGAGGAAGTGGCCGGGGACGTGGGCGCGCGGTTCGCCCAGGAATGGCCCAATGGGTTCCAGGTCGGGGGGGGCTTCGGGCCGATGGCGCGCGTCCAGAGGACGCAACGATCCCGGCTCCTCGCCCGCGCGCCCGCCTGGACCTCGTACTCCGACCGGGTCGGCCTCACCGTCGAGGAGACGGTTAACGCGGCGGAAGTCGTGGTCACGAGGGTCCATCCGGGGGGCCCGGCGGCCAGGCTGGCGGTCCCGTTCGCGCCGGGCGACACGATCTCCCGGATGGCGGGACGGCCGATCCAGACGCCGGCCGACTTCGCCGTCGCCGCCGACCAGGCGCCGCCGGGCCGGGCCGCGATCGGGGGCCGTCAGCTCGCGGGCGGCGCCGCGTTCGAGGTCGTCCTCGACCTGCCGAATGGGGGCCGCGCCCGGGAGCGGTTCGTCGAGCGCGGCCACGGGCGCCCCAAGGTCTTCTTCGGGGCGTCGCTGGTCCCGGACGCCCGGGGCGGGCTCCTGGTCGTGGCGACGGTCCCCGGGACCTTCGCGTGGGCGAACAACTACCGCCCGGGGACGCTGATCCAGCGCGTGGACGGCGCCCCCATCCTGACCAACGAGGACTTCGACCGGGCCATGACCCGGGCGGGCGACCGGATCCGCGTGGAGGGCATCAGCCGCAACGGGGTCCCCTACGACCAGGCGATCCGCGTCCGGAACGGCGTCGGGGCGGCCCCCCCCGTGGCTCCGGTCATCCAACCCGGCCCGGCCCCGACCGCCCGAGCTGGCTGACAGCCGCGATCGAACACGTCGGACGAGACGAATCCCGAGGAGCCTTCGCCCATGTGGATATTCAGACGGGCCGTCGACATGACCGGCTCGGGGATCATGCAATGGAACTTCAAGGTCGGGTTCCAATCCCTGATCGCCGCGAGCTTGCTCGGCGGGCTTTCTATCCAGAACATCAACTTCAACTGCCGTCACCCGGGACAGGACGACCCGACTCCGCCCGCCAGGGAGACGCGGCCCGAGCCCGCGCCGCCGCCCCGGGCGGCCCACCGGCCAGACCAGCGGCTCTGGGATCGCCTGGGTCTGACGGTGCAGGACGATGCCGAGGGGATAACGATCAAGCGGGTCGCGGTGCCCGCGGTGGCGGCGAATATCGCGACGATGACGCGGGTCACGCGGATCTCCGCGCGCGTCCCGGGCGTGGAAGGGCCGCGCGCGGAGATCCTGCCGGCCGAGGACGTGGCGGATGTCGAACAGGCCGAATCGGCCTTGAAGCGGGCGATCGAGGCCGGCGATTCGCGCGGGTTGTCGGAGATGTCGATCAGCCTCATGGTCGAGGAGCCGGGCCGACCGGCGCGGCTCAAGACGTTCCCGATCTCGCTGGGCCGGATGCTCCCCGGCCCTTGAGTCGCCGCCGGGCGTCGGCCACCGCCCCGCCGCGGGCGGCATCCCTCCCCCGACGGGCTGGGAAGTGGCGCCGGTCATAATTTTCGCGACCATGCTCCGGCCCGGGGCGGCGCCGCGTTTTGGAGAGGGGGCGGTGACGGGTCGCCTGGCGTGGGTCGCGACGGATGGTCTCGCGACGCGGGATGCGCCGGCCGGCTTGGGATCCGTCTCGCGGGGCCGATCCCCCCCGCCCCGCCCCGCCCTGGTCAGGCGGCGTCGTCTTCCTGGTCGCGGTCGGCGGCGTCGGCGTTGCGGCTGGAGCGGCGGTCGCGGGAGTCGTAGAGGACCATCGAGGCGACCAGCGGGCGCAGGAGGTCGTTGACGACCTCGGAGCGATCCTTGCCCATGTGGATCGCGTAGAGCCACAGCTTCTTGTCGACGTCCTCCTCGATCGCGAACATCCTCTGAACCCGCTTCGGCTTGGCGGGCTTGGCCCGGCTGGCGCGCGAGCGCGACGAGGAGGAGGACGAGGACGCGCGCGGCGTCGGCTCGGGCTCGGGCGTCGGCTCGGGGTCCGCCGGCTCGGCGACGGTCGGCGCGGGCACCTGGGCCTCGGCCGGGGCGGCCTGCCCGGAGATCCGGCGTTCGAACTCGGCCTCGGTCATGGTGGGTCGGGTCAGGCCGGTACGGCTCTCGGGGCCGGGGATGCCTCCGCGGCGGGTCGGGCTGCTCACTCGTCACCTCCCTCCGCCGCCGCGTCCGTCGGGCGCCGGGGTCTTCTGGGGGTCTCGCGACCGCGGCCGGGGCGCGGGCGACTATGGTCCAAGTATCGGTAGTGGGTCGGGCGTCAGGACGCCTCGCGCCATTCGGGGTCGGGCGTCTCGGCGACGTCGGGCGTCGGGTCTGTCGGCTCGATCGGGGCGGGCTCGTCGGCGGATCCCTCGCGACGTTCCAGGAACGCCCGCGCCGCGGCGCGGTAGGCGGTGGCCGCCGTCCCGAGGCGGTCGTAGTGGATCAGGGGGACGCCCCGCGCGTAGGCCTCGCGGAACTTCACCGAGGTCGGCACGACCAGGTCGTGGACGACCGGCCCGAAGTAGTTGCGCACCTCGACCTCGATCTGCTTCGAGACCAACGTCCGGTCGACGCGCGTGATCAGCACCCCGGAGATCGCCAACGCCCCGGCGTCGGTGAACTCCATGCGGAACTCGCTCACGGTCCGCACCAGATCCTCTAGCGCCCTCACGCCCGCCAGCGCCGCGACGCAGGGATCGATGGGGATGAGGATCTCGTTGACGGCGTAGAGGATGGCCACGTTCAGAGGGGTGAGGACCGGGCTGGTGTCGAAGATGACGACGTCGTAGCCGGTCAGCCCCTTCATCAGCCGACGGACGCGGAACTCGCGCCCCTGGCCCAGGCCCTGGACGCCTCCCATCTGATCCGAGCAGTTCCCCAGCCGGTCGCCCGGGGCGACCACGTCGAGGCCGGGATACTCGGTGGCGACCGCGACGTCGGCGAGCCCCGATCCTTCCAGGAGGGCGTCCGCCAGGCCGACGCCCGGCGCGCCCCTGGGGAAGTACCCGAGGGCCGCGTTGCCCGATGGGTCCGCGTCCACCAGCAGCACGCGGCGGTCCAGCTCGACAAGCGCCGCGGCCAGGTTGATGGCCGTCGTGCTCTTGCCGACCCCCCCCTTCGCGTTGGTGACGGCCACGCTCCTCATCATCCCCCCCCTGCCTTGCCTCGCGGGCTGTCCGCGCCTCGTCCGGAAAGCGGACGGAGGACACTACTTGCGTCATGACCTTGGCATGTCGGCCGGTCGATCGCATGGCATCGACGTTTCAAGCCGCCCAGGAGAATCGTTCCATGGGGAACTTGGTTCCTCGATCCATCGACATCTTGTTCTATCGGTCAACAGGTGCCTCGTCTCCTCGATTCCTCGGAAACTCGATGCCTTGGTGCCCACTCGCCAAGTTGCCATGTTGTCCATGTGCCCAGGGCAACAGGTGCCAAGCTCGATCCGGTGCCTTGGAATATTGGCAGGTTGGAACCTGGCTGCCTCGATCAACAAGGGCTATTGATGCCTTGAGGCATCTTCCAACAAGGTGGCTTGAGCCACCGGGAACTGGGACGACAGGTCGCTTGACGCCATGGCGAATAAGTCGCCTGGAAACCAAGTCAACAAGGAGCCTTGGAACATCGTGGCCTTCAAGACCTCGGAATCAAGGAAACCAAGCCGGCAAGACGCCGAGTTGCCAATGTTCCATGGCTTATTAACGGCCAAGGCGCCAGTTGGCCATGGCATGTTGGGGCCAAGGAACATCGATCGCCAATGCGCCGCGGCTGCCAGGACGCCTTGGCAACTTGGTTTCCTGGTGATTGATGCTCCCAGCTTTCAAGGGGCCTCGGCGGAATCGCGGCCAAGGGACCATTGTCCTGAGGGAACCTAGCTCCCCGGTTGCTCGCGGGCCGTGGCGGCATCGTAAGACTTGCCGCCAAGCCGTCAAGATCACGTCGCGACCTGGGGAGCATGGTCGACGATGTGACTTGAACGCAAGTCAACTCGGTCGACAAGTCGCCAATAAACCTTGGTGGCAAGTCGCCTGGCATGGCATGCAGTGCTTGAGACTTGAGGACAAGCCCATGGAGTCGTCAAGGCGATAGCGGCGACTTGTTGCCTTGGTTACAGGGTGGCTTGGAACCTTGGTCCCAAGATGCCGACGCGGCCGGGCCGCTCGCGGGCCTTGATGGATGGCCCGCCTGGAATCGGGGCCATGTGGCCCGCCCGACGACGCCTACTCCCTTAGTGAAATGGCGTCAAGGTGGCAAGTCGTCAAGGCGTCAAGCTCCCAGGACACACGGCGACCCAGGCAACAATGGTCCATGAAACCCGGCGATCAAGGTGGCCATGCCGCCAAGCTGCCTGGGCCAATGGATTTATTGCCGCCTGGTGAAATGGAGATGTCGGTGGCTTGGCTCCAAGGCATCAAGTTGCCAAGGTGCCTCGGCGAGTTGGTTTCAGGGCAAATAGGTATCCAGGAGGCTGTGCGTCCTTGCCTGTTGATGCACCAACGCGTCATGCTGATGGCGCCGCCTTGATGCCGTGGTGAATTGCTCTCAAGGTTGCGCGGGCCGCAAGGTCCCAACATGCCGGGGGGTTGCCCGGCGAATCGACGGGCTGGCGACGCGAGACGGGGGCTTGAGGGGGCGACCGAAGGAGGCGGGCCCGAGGAGGGGCGGGGCAGGGGAGGGTTGAAAAACATGGCCGAACACTTGACGGCAATGATGCATGATATCGATGATGGCGGGTGCGTTGATTATTGGGTGGGATGGTAGCGGTCGGGCGAGACGTGTTGAGTTGGGCGGGCGGGGCGGGGGGTAGGGATCTTTAGGAAGTTTGACTCTGGTCAGTCGAGCCGGCATGTTTTCCCGATTCATCTCAGATTCGCCCCTTGAGTCGACTGGGAAGAGCCGGGCAGGCCCAAAAACCGTCACATAGCGTCGCCGAAGCGAAGGCGAATCCTCCCCGCCGGGGAACCACCGGGGGGTCGGGATGAACAACTGAGATCTGGAGACTTGGTCATGCGCACGGGTGCAACGGACGTCGCCTCTCGTGGCCTTCGCAAAGGCCTTCGCCTCGACGCCCGGCTGAAGAAGGTCCGCCGGAAGCATCTCCGCCGTTGCGCCCTGGAGTGGCTGGAGGCGAGGACGCTGCTGGCGGTCCTGCCCGCGCCCCAGGCCGGCCAGTTCGTCGAGAACGCGATCAACCGGGCGGGCGGGAACGTGAGCAGCCCGACGGTGGCGGTGGACCGCTACAACCCGTGGCACCTGGTCTCGGTCTGGACCCGGAACGACCCGGACCTGGCGCCGGGCAACACGACCCGCGTCGAGGGGGCGTACTCCAACGACGGCGGCAAGACCTGGAACTCCCTGGGGACCTCGATCGCCCCCAGCGTGCGGACCGACCCGACCATCAAGCCGGGCCCCGGCATCAACACGGACTACAGGCAGACGCTCGACCCGCAGGTCGCCTTCGACAACCAGCACAACATCTACGTGCTGGTGCGGCAGGCCAACAACGACCTGAACACCTCCGGCGCGCTGGTGCTGAGGAAGTTCAGCTTCCAGGGGAGCGGCGAGGGGGTGGGGGCGCCGGTCCAGGACGGGGGCGACCGGGTGGTCCGCCAGTACGTCGTCGACCAGGTGTTCAACCCGACGCTGACGGTCGACGACAACCTGCCGTTCTTCCAGGATCCGGAGACCGGGCACGTCCAGACCAACCCCTACGCCGGGAACGTCTGGGTCGGCTGGAGCACGAGCGAGGCGCGGCCGACGGGCGTCTTCAACCAGGAAGGGTCGATCTGGAACCCCAACTCGATCCAGGTGGTCACGTCGTCCGACGGCGGCCTGACCTTCAGCGGCGCGACCCAGGCGAACAACCAGTCGCGCTGGACCGGGCAGGGGGGCGTCTTCGCGCTCGCCACGCCCAAGATCGTGGTGGGGCAGGGGAAGGCGGGCCCCGCGGCGCAGGCGGCGGCCAACGCCGGCGGCGGCGCCACGGTGATCTGGGACAACTTCGGGCGCGACGGCGCCAACGCCGGCAACACCGACGTCATCCCGGACCTGATCCAGTCCAACGCGGTCTCCGGGGCGCACACGTACACGATGCCGGGGGCGACCGGGGCGATCGCCAACGCCACCGGGTCCGCGGCGCCGTTCGGCGAGCAGACGACCGACTTCGCCATCCCGGTCTCGTTCGGGGGGGCGTTCGGGGCGCTGGCCAAGCTGACGGTCAACATGACCCTCCAGCAGGAGAACATGGCCTGGCTCCGCGCCGAGCTGATCGCTCCCGACGGCCGGTCGGTCCTGCTGTTCTCCAACGCCCAGGGGGTCAACGGCCAGGCCCCGCCGAACGACTACACGTTCGGCGTGACGGGGAAGAACCTCGGGATCGTCGGCGCCTTCAACCGGAACGAGACGGCCTACGGGATCGTCGGGTCGACGTTCGACGACGCGGCCCCGCGGAGCATCAACGACCGCGCCGGCGCCGGGACGGGCTACACGGGCCACTATCGCACCGAGGCCCAGCGCAACGGCAACGCCAACGGCCTGGCGAAGTTCAACGGGTCGACGGCCGCCCAGCTGACCGGGACCTGGACGCTGCGGTTCACGGCCTACGGCAACATCGGGACGTCGGACACGGCGCTGCTGTCCCAGCTCCGGAACCTCTCGCTGACGTTCACCGACGGCGTGGTCGCCGACGGCTCGGCGGAGACGGTCGCCACGACCCAGGTGCGCGGCAGCCAGAACGGGATGTACTCCCGCATCGCGTTCGCGGCCGGGATCCAGGGGATCGGCCCCGGGATCGACGCGGCGCAGGACAACACGCTGGGCTCGTTCAGCCAGCACCAGGGGCGGATCTACGTCACCTACACCGGCTTCCGGGCGATCGAGGTCGCCGGGGTGCGGAACCCGGGCGACAACACCGACATCTACCTCGTCACGTCGGACGACGGCGGCCGGACCTGGACCCCCCGCGGGATCGTCAACGACGACGACGGCGCGACCGACGGCTTCAGCGGCGCCAACGCCGACCCCCAGCGGGGCCCGGTCACCGGCCGTCCCCAGTTCCTCCCCCAGGTGGCCGTCGACCAGACGACCGGCTCGGTGGTGATGTCGTGGCGCGACGCCCGGCACGACCCGGCGCGGGCGCGGACGGCGGTGTACGTCGCGGCGAGCATCGACGGCGGCGCCACGTTCAGCGAGCAGTCGCACGCCAACCCGTCGCAGTCCTCCTTCGACCCCATCACCCGCCAGACGGTGAACCTCAACCCGGCGGGGGACAACCTGCGACTCCAGGAGCCCAGCCCCGCGGCCTTCGGGTACGGGACGCAGATGGGCCTGGCGGTCGGGGGCGGCCAGGTCTACATGGCCTGGGCGGGCAACCTGAACCGGTCGCACCTCAACAGCGCCAACGCCATCTGGGGCGACCCGCTGCGGACGTACGTCGCGCGGATGACGATCGCCGCCGGCCCGCGGGCGATCGACGGCACGAAGGGGCCGGTCGACACCAGCGCCGGCGTGTCGGTGAACTCGTTCATCGTGGAGTTCGACCGGCCGATCGACGCGCCGGGGTTCGCCCCGACATTCACGGCGGAGGACGTGAAGGTCTACTACCGCGGGACCTCCAACTCCGACCCGTACATCGAGATCGCGGCGACGTCGGTGACGCCGGTGGCCGCCAGCCTGGTCCCCGGGTTCGGCTACACGCGGTTCCTGGTGACGTTCCCGACCGGGACGGCGGTCGGCACCTATAGCTACGTGATCCGGCCCGAGGTCGGCGACCGGGTGCGCACCGTGCCCGGCGGCCTCGTCGGCGGGACGAGGTCCGGCAACCTGATGGACCAGGACGCCGACGGCGTGGCGGGGCAGGACCCGCTGACGAGGCCGTCGGGCGACCTGATGCAGGGCTACACGCCGGGCGACTACTTCTCGACGCCCGAGCTGGCCCGCGTCTTCCAGACCTGGTCCAACGCGGCCGGCGGCCCCGCGACGCCGGGCTCGCTGGTGGCGCAGATCCTCGGCTCCAGGATCGCGGCGACGAGCCTCCCCATCATCCTGCCGGGCGCGCACGCGATCGCCTCCGGGGCCGAGAACGACGGGGGGTCGCCCGAGAACCTGGTCCTCAACAAGTCGACCAGCTACCTGTCGGTCACCTTCGACCGGCCGATCCGCGCGGCCACCTTCACGCCGGCCGACGTGCTCCGGCTCATGGGGCCGACCGGGTCGCTGACCGGGAGGCAGTACTTCCAGGCGGACCGGGGCGGCCGGGCGATCCCCGCGCCGGCGTCGGCGACCGTGCCCGGGATCCTGGAGTCGACGCTCACGGTGCCGTCGTACTTCGGGTCGACGTTCGTCGCCTCCGACCTGACGGTGACCGTCAGCGCGACGTTCCCGACCCTGGCCGGGCTGAGCCTGGAGCTGGTCTCCCCGACCGGCGCCACGGTGCCGCTGGTCGCGGCCGGCGGGCTGCGGGGGGCGGACCTGACGAACACGGTGTTCGACGACGCGGCCGCGCGGTCGATCACCAACGGGACGGCCCCCTACACCGGATCGTTCCGGCCGGCGACGGGCTCGCTGTCGGCGCTCGCCGGCGCCTCGATCCAGGGGACGTGGACGCTGCGGGTGATCAACACGGCGGCGCGCACGGTCGGCACGCTGACCGGCTGGTCGCTGGGCGCCACGCCGACGATCCGCGTCGAGCCCGTCTCGCCGACGACGGCCGGTGGCCAGCAGGTCGCCTCGACGTTCCGGATCCACTTCCCGACGCAGGTGCTGAGCGGGACGTACACGGTCCAGCTCGGATCGGACATCACCGACGTCAACGGCCAGCGGCTCGACCGGAGCCTCAACGCCGGGCTCGACGTCCGTCGCGGCGACGCGGACCGGGTGCCGGTCGCGGCGGTGAGCTACGGCTCGGGCGTCGTCAACCAGCCGCTGGCCGGCGGGGCGCTGACGTCGACGGTCCAGGTCCCCGACAACTTCATCGTGCAGGGGACGACGACCACGGCGGGGGTCTCGGGCCTCCGGCTGCTGCTGAGCCTCTCCTCGCCGGACGTGAGCAAGCTGCGGGCGACGCTGACGCACAACGGCGTGTCGGTCGTCCTGTTCGCGAGCCTGGTGCAGGGGACGAACTCCGGCGGGTTCACGAACGTCATCTTCGACGACCGGGCCGCCACGCCGATCAGCCAGGCGTCGCCGCCGTACACCGGCGCCTCGTTCAACCCGCTGCTGCCGCTACTCAGCGGCGGGTTCGAGGGCGCGACCTCGGGGGGCGACTGGGAGCTGACGATCGAGGGGACCGAGCCCGGCGCCTCGGCCTTGCTGTCGAGCTGGACGCTCCTGTTCCAGAAGCCGCTGCCGACCTCCGGGCTGGGCGAGGCGGTCGCCGACCAGACGAGCCTGAGCTTCCGCGTCTTCCAGACCGACGTGGCGAACGCCCTGTCGCACAACACCTGGACCTCCGTCGGCGCGGCCTCGGTCCTGCCCGGCGCCACGACCGGCTCGGCCGGCCAGGTGACGGCGATCGCGCAGGACCCGTCCGACCCGACGGGCAACACCTTCTACATCGGCGGGGCCAGCGGCGGCGTCTGGAAGACGACCAACTTCCTGACCGACGACCCCGGCGGCCCGACCTACATCCCGCTGACCGACTTCGGCCCGGCCGCCGGCCTGAACATCGGCGCGATCACCGTCTTCCCGCGCAACAACGACCCGCGGCAGTCGATCGTGATCGCCGCGACCGGCAACGTGGCGCTGGGGGGCAACGGGGTCGGGTTCCTGATGTCGATGGACGGCGGCGCCACCTGGAAGCTGCTGGACAGCACGACCAACGTCGACGCCTCCGGCATGCCGCTGCCGCTGAACTCCGCGTCCCGCGACCGCGCCTTCGTCGGCGCGAGCGTCTACAAGGTGGTGGTCGACCCCAGGCTGACCCTCCAGGGCCAGGTCATCATCTACGCGGCGCTGACCGGGCCCAACGGCGGCCTGTGGCGGAGCACCGACACGGGCGACCACTGGACGCTGATGCGGGCGGGGCAGGCCACCGACGTGGTCCTCGACCCGACCAGCAACACCGGCGGCGGCACCGACCCCAACCTGCTGAGGCTCTACGCGGGCTTCGCCAACGAGGGGGTCTACCTCAGCCCGAACCGGGGCCAGAACTGGAACCCGCTGAGCGGCAACGTCGGCAACCCGCTGCTGATCGACGTGTTCGACGACAGGCCCGTCGGCGTGGCGACGATCGGCCCCGGGCCGATGGGCGCCGGCGGTAGGGTCATCCTGGGCAAGCCGGCCCTGACCGGCAACGCGAACCAGGACCTGCTCTACGCCGGCTGGCTCTACGCGGCCGTCGGCGACGGCGGCGGCGGGCTCCGCGGCCTGTACATGACGAAGGACTTCGGCCAGAACTGGGTGCAGGTCCGCTTCCCGAACGCGCCGAGGGCCGACGGGACGGCGTTCGCCAACCCGGACAACAACGTCGGCCTCTACGTCTTCGACTACGACCTGACGACCGCGGGCCAGGCCCTCAGCCTGGAGGTCGACCCGGCCGACCCCAACGTCGTCTACCTCGGCGGGGCGCACGACCAGTCCACCTCGGCGATCATGCGGCTGGACGCCACCCGGATCTGGGACGCGTACAACCTGACGCTCTACTCGGCCATCTCGGGCGACGGCCTGAGCGACTGGCAGTCCACGGGCCCCGTCACGCCGGGCAACCGCGTCGACTCCCGGCCCAGCACGGTCCTCCCGGTGGCGAACGACCCGCCGGGGTTCCTGAACTACATCCGCGACCCGAACGACCCGTTCGCCGCCCCGGGCACCCGCTTCGTCAACAACCTCAACCAGCTCACCAACAACGGCGCCGGCGTCCGCTGGACCCCGTTCGACCCGCCGATCGGCCAGGGCCAGTCGCCGACGTATCAGCGGCTGGTCGCCATGATCGACCCGATGACGGGGATGACCCGGCTGATCTACGGCACCAACCGCGGCGTCTGGAGCGTCCTGGACGACGACGGCCGGATGCTCGCCGGCGAGAACGTCGGCACGGCCCCCGCGCCGGGGGCGAACCGCAACGGCAACCTGGCGATCGGCCAGTTCTACTACGGGGCCGTCCAGCCCAGCGCCCGGGCGCTGGCCTCCCACCTGAACTACGACCGGGCGCTGTTCTACGCCAGCAGCAACGACCAGTCGCAGTTCTCCGGCGGCGGCATCCTCGACAACGGCGACCTGAGCTGGGCGCCCACCCGGTTCCCGGTCTTCCCGCCGACGATGGAGGGCGTCAACGCCGGCGGCGTGGCGGTCGACCCCCAGGGCTCGGGGACGCTCTACCAGGCGTTCCAGTCGGGCACGATGCCGACCAACCTGGAGACGACGTTCTTCCGCGTCAACCACGTCGGCAGCACCTTCGGCCTGTTCCTCGGCGCCGGCGACCTGGCCCAGTGGAACGCCACGTCGGGGGCGACCTTCGCCGTCAACCCGGTGAGCGGCGACCAGATCGTCATCAGCTCGGCGACCGGCCGGATCTACTCCAGCACCGACCGGGGGGCGAACTGGTTCGAGATCGGCGCCCCGGGGACCTTCGGCAGCCCCGGCAACTACAGCGAGGCGCTGGCCTACGGGGCGCCCCAGCCCGGCGCCACGGTGGGCGACCTCGGCAACTTCATGTACGTCGGGACGGTCGGCGGCCGGATCTTCATGACCCAGACCGGCGGCGGCGGCCTGGGCAACGAGTGGCGCGAGGTCTCCGCCGGGCTCGACGGCTCGGCGATCCAGCGGATCGTCCCCAGCCCGACCCGCGGCGACCGCTCGGCCTACGCCGTCACGGCGGAGGGGGTCTACCGCATCGCCGACTCCGCCGCGGCGGACGCGACGTGGGTCCCGATCACGGGCAACCTCCGCGGGCTGTCGTTCTCGATCTTCGGCGAGACCTACTCGCTGAGCGACGCCGACCCGCTCCGGCAGACCCTGGCCCTCTCGGCCATGGCGGTCGACTGGCGGTACTCGATCCCCAACGCGCAGGGCGACCCGACCGGCGCCGGCCGGCACCCGGTCCTGTACGTCGCCGGCAACGCGGGGGTCTTCCGCTCGCTCGACAACGGCCTGACCTGGGCGCCCTTCCCGAACCAGGACGTCGACGGCGCCCAGGTCCGAGGGGGCCTGCTCCCGCGGGCCACGATCACCGACCTCGACCTGTCGCTGGGCGACATCAACCCGGCCACCGGCGTCCCGGACCTGATGGGCAAGCTGGACCCCTACGCCCCCAACCCGCACCTGCTGCCCAACGACCCGAACGTCCTGTACGCCACCACCTGGGGCCGCGGCGCCTACGCCATCCGCATGGCGCCGCTGATCCTCCCCGGCACGGCGCGGGTCAACCCGGCGAACGTCTCCGGCATCGCCCCGGACGGCACGCCCATCGTCAGAACGGCGTCCTTCGGGATCTCCGGCCTGAGCATGGCGAGCGGGTTCAACAACGCCACCCGGATCACGATCTACAGCGTGACCGACGGCCGGGTCGTCGCCGGCTTCAACCCGGCCAACGTCGCCGGGACGAACGTCCGGGCCAACTGGACGGACATCAACGGCGACTTCAACATCCAGATCCCCGACGACGCCTTCACGACCAACGGGACGAAGGTGCTGAGGATCCAGGCCACCGACGACACCGGCTCGGTCGGCAACGAGGTGACGATCACCCTCACGCTGGACGCGAACCTCCAGCCGCCGACCGTCCCGATCACGCCGACGCTGCGGCTCGACCCCGCGGACAACACCGGCCTGGTCCCGTCGGAGAACTACACCAGCCACGCGATCCCCGACATGCTCGGGATCACGTCCCGCAACGTGGCGGTCCGGCTGTTCTACTCGGGCGACGGCGGCGCCACCTGGCACCCCAGCCCGGCGACGACCAGCGACGCCAACGGCGCGTTCTCGCTGCCGCTGGCCGACATCAACGGCAACCGGCTGCCCGACGGGACGTACCGGGTGGCCGCCGCGGCGACCAACTCGCACGGCAACTCCCCGTTCAGCCCGATCACCGTGGTGCGGATCAAGACCCAGGCGCCGACGGCCGCGCCGACCCTCGCCCTCAACCCGGGCTACGACTCGGGGATCGTCGGCGACGGCATCACCAACATCCGCAAGCCGGTCTTCACCGGCTCGGTGGGGGCGGCCAACGGCGGCTCGACGGTCCGGATCTATCGCGCCGACGGGACGAACCCCAGCGGGCCGATCATCGCCCAGGCGAGGGCCGACGCGCAGGGCAACTTCTCGGTCCAGCTCCCGCTGTCGCTGGACAACGGCGTCATCACCCTGACGGCCACGGCCGTCGACCCCGCGGGGAACCTCGCCCCCGGCGCTGCCGCCCCGCTGACGGTCACGATCGTCACGACCGCGCTGGACTTCAGCGGCAACGCCCGCGACCACGGCGGCTCCTCGTCGATGTCGCTGGCGCAGGGGACGCTGCTGGTCCGCAACACCACGGCCGACCGGGGCCTGTGGTACGGCTGGCTCACCCCGCCGACCTACGTCTCCACCTGGTACCAGAACGGCGCCTCGGTCGGCGGCGCCGCGGAGGTCCCGATGGTCGGCGACTTCGACGCCGACGGCCGCGAGGACCTGGCGTCGTTCAACCGCTCGTCGCAGACGTGGTCGGTCGCCATGTCCGGCGGCGGCAACCTGTCGTTCGCCTTCGGCGCCGGCCCCAACTCGCTCCCGCTGGTCGGGAACTTCGACGGGGCGGGCGCGACGCAGTACGGCATCTTCGAGGTCCGCGACGGCGTCGGCGAGTGGCGGATGACCAGCGCGGGGGGCGGGTTCCGGACGTTCAGCTTCGGGCAAACCGGCGACTACCCGCTGACGGGCGACTTCCTCGGCAAGGGCTACGACCAGGCGGCCGTCTACCGGCCGGGCACCGGGCAGTTCCTGGTGTACGACCGCGACACGGGCACCTCCGACGTGATCGCCACGATGGCGCCCAACCAGATCCCGGTGCCGGGCTACTTCGAGAACCTGGCGTACCGCTGGCTGGGGCAGAAGTACCGGATGACCCCGGCCGTCTTCAACCCGGCGACGGGCGTCTTCACGATCGAGCGCCTGCCGAACTCGCCCTACCCGCGGACGGCCGTCTTCCGCCCCGGCGACATCCCCGCCTCGGGCGACTACGCCGGCGTGGGCTGGGACCTGCCGGTCGTGTACCGGCCGAGCGTCGGCAACTTCCTGGTGAAGAACGACCAGCGCCAGTCCAACGGCGTGGACGCGATCATCGCCCGGTTCCCGGGCGCCGTCACCGGGGCGGTCGTCCCGGTGGGAGCGCCGCTGGCGTACCGGACGCTCTCGGCCGCCGAGCTGCGGGGCGGCGTCTCGCCGCTGCCGATGCGGGGCTCCGGCTCGGGCTTCACGACGACCGAGATCGCCGCCCTGGCGATCGACCCGGCGGCCCTGGCCGCGGCCGCGACCGCGGCCCCCTCGACCGGCGACGTGGGCGGCGCCTCCCATGGGGCGGCCTCCTTCTTGCCGACGCTGGGGGTGGCGGAGTCGGGCCCGTCCGGCGCCCGCCGGCCGGTGTTCGTCGGGACGGCCACGCCGGGGACGACGGTGGCCCTGGCGGTGAACGCCGCGGGGCCGAGGGGCGCGAGGCGGGTGGGCGTGGCGACGGCGGACGCCGCCGGCTCGTACACCTTCCAGCTCCCGGCCGGGTTCCGGCTCGGCAAGTACACGCTGGTCGCCTCCTCGGAGGGGGCCGACGGGTCGACGACGCCGATCGCCTCGACCCGGTTCGAGATCAAGCCCGCGCCGCGGCTCCGGACGCCGGCCCTCGGCCGGTTCGCCCGGCCCGTGGCCCAGGCGGCCCGCGCCTCGGCGCCGGCGCCGGCCCTGGCCCGGGCGATCGTCGCCTCGGCGCCGGCCCCGGTCGCCCCGCCCTCGGCGGCCGACCCGATCAGCACCGCGATCGACTCGCTTGACGGGTCGCCGTTCGCTCGGATGCGGCGGAAGCCGAGCTGACCGACTCCCCGGAGCACGAGCCATCGCCCGGCCGGCGGCACGAGAGCAACCCTCTCGGGCCGTCGGCCTTTTTCTTTCCCAGGCCGGAGCACGCCGCCTCCACCTTGCGCCTCAGGCCGGGGTCGGCCGGCTGGGTCCGTTCGCGCGGGAAGGGATTGCATCGGGACCACGCAAGTTCCTCCCTGGAAACGACTTTCGCGGCGGTCGCCTTGGCTTCGTTCGCGCGATTCGCCCGCGAAACCGCGCGGCGGGATCCGCTCAGGAGGCGGATGGCGGCCGAGTCGGGCCCGTAGGGGGCGAGGGAGTCGCCGAACGCCGGGTCGACCCGGAACGCCGGCAGCGCCTCGTCCGGGTCGATCGCGACGGCCACGGGGGCCGGCCTGGTCGCCGGGGCCGTCGACTTCCGCGCGGCGGGCTTGCGCCTGACGGCCGGCGCGGGGGCGGGCTCGGCCGCGACGTGTTCGGCCGCGCCGGGCGCCGGCGTCTCCGGGGTCTCGACGGGCACTGGCTCGGGGGCCGGCGTGGGGGCCGGCCGGGGCTCGGGCTCGTGGGTCGTCGACGCCTCGGGCCGGTCGTCCGGGTCGATGGCCGAGGGAGGGGGGCAGGGGGGGGACGCGGGGCCGGGCTTGCCGGCGGGGGGCTTGGCGGGCTTCTTGTCCCTGTCCTTCTCCTTATCCTTCTCGCGGGCGGCGGCCTCCTTGCGGAGGCGGTTGAGGGTGTCGAGGGTGCGCATGAGTTCGCGCGAGCGGCAGGCCTGGAAGCGGCGGAGGCGTTCGGCGTCGTCGCCGGGGGAGAACGAGGCGCGTTCGGCGGTCTCGACGGCGTCGTCACCGTCGGCGGCCTCCAACTCGGCGATCCGGGCGTCGAGGCGCTCGATCTCGGCGGCCACGACGGCCAGCAGGTGGGCGACGCCCGATTCCTTGTCGGCCGGCCTGGGGGCGATGGCCCGCCAGAGCCGCCAGGCGCTGAAGGCCGGGTCGTCGTAGGGGGTGTGCTCCTGCATCATCTTCCAGAAGCGGACGCCCCAGCCTTCTTCGATGGCTTCCCAGGCGAGGAAGACCGCGTTGAGCGCCGGGTCGTCGATCCCGTCGAAGGGCTGCTTGCCCATCAGGCGGATGAACTTGAACTGGTCGAGATATGTCCAGGGTTCGTCGGCCAGGATGAGGCAGCGGATCTCGCCCCAGCGGTCGCGGAGCCAGCCGGCGCCCTCGGGGATGGTCTTCAGCTCGGCGACGAACGCCGCCGGGTCGTCGGCCCAGTCGGGGCCGGATCCGGGGACGATCCGCCTGCCGGCCATGTACAGGAGCTTGCGGCCCAGGTCGCAGACCTTCGCCGCGCGCCGCGCGCGGGCGCTGACCACGGCGCGACGGACGCGGCGGGCGAGCAGCGCCGTCTCGTGGCGTTCGGCCCGGTCGAGCGCCCACGACGCCTTGGCCGCGCGGGTGACGAGGTCGATCTCCACCGCGCCGACGGCCTGGTACGACTCGATCCAGTCCTGGATCCGCCGGCCCAACTCGGCGGCGTCCTCCTGCGGCAGCACCGGCGCGGCGACCGCCTTCGACCGCCGGCCGTGCTTCAGCGCGTTGAGCCGGCAGCGCGCCTTGCCGGCCTCCGTCTTCGGTCCGGTCGACTTCCGCGCGTTCTCCCGGTTCGTCCGCGCCCTGGCCTCGGTCGTCATGCGGTGCCTGCCTCTCCCCTGAGATGCGTTCGTGATGCCCTTCACGAGGACCGATGTCTACGAATCCGGGTTTGCGACGAAAATTCAACGAAAGATGAACGGATTGGGACGGAAAATGAGGAGGCTCGGGCCGCGTCGCGGTGTATAAGCCGCGGAGCAGGCGTGGGAAGCCCGCCCCACAAAGAAGAGGGCGACTGGCCCGAGTCTGTCCCCTCCCCCCCCGGGAGAGGGCGGCCGCGCCAGCGGCGCGGTGAGGGTCGACGCGCTGCGGAGATAGCGCCGGCCGCGCGAACTTTGAATCGCCGCTATCTCGACAATCCAACGGCCCTCACCCGGCCCTCCGGGCCACCCTCTCCCGGGGGGAGAGGGGACGCGCGTCTCGCGCTCGCCGCGTGACCGGCGCCCGCCGTCGGTGTACGATCGCCTTCCGGGGCTGACGATTACTGGCCGAGGGAGGGGGCGACATGCGAGGGGCACGATCCCGGCGGGAGTTCATGCGCGACGGGTCGATCGCGGCGGCGGCGCTGGCGGGCCTGTCGGCGGTGGACGCGAAGGGGGAGGATGGGGGAATGGTCGCTTATCTGTGCGTCACCTGCGGCACGCAGTACCCGGAGTCCGAGAAGCCGCCGGAGCATTGCCCGATCTGCGAGGATGAGCGGCAGTACGTCGGGCCGGACGGGCAGGAGTGGACGACGCTCGTCCAGCTCCACCGGACGCACAAGAACGTCATCAAGCAAGAGGAGGAGAACCTCCACTCGATCAACACCGAGCCCAGGCTGGGCATCGGCCAGCGCGCGTTCCTGATCCGCACGCCGGCGGGCAACGTGCTGTGGGACTGCGTCGGGCTGATCGACGACGCGACGGTCGCGCGGGTCAAGGAGCTGGGGGGGATCGCCGAGATCGCGATCTCGCACCCGCACTACTACACGACGATGGTCGAGTGGAGCCGGGCCTTCGGCGGCGTCCCCATCCACATCCACGAGGCCGAGCGCCCCTGGGTGATGCGGCCGGATCCCTGCGTCAAGTTCTGGAGCGGCGAGCGCCAGGAGATCCTCGGCGGGCTGCCCCTGATCCGCACCGGGGGCCACTTCGAGGGCTACCAGGTCCTCCTCTGGCCCGCCGGAGCGGAAGGCAAGGGCGCGCTCATGGCCGGCGACCAGCCGCAGATCTGCATGGACCCGAAGCAGGTCAGCTTCATGTGGAGCTATCCCAACTTCATCCCGCTCAACGCGTCGACGATCAAGCACGTCATGGCATGCCTGGAGCCGCTGGAGTACGACCGCGTCTACGGCGCGTTCGTCGTCCGCGGCAAGGGCGTCATCCCCACCGGCGGCAAGGAGGTCGTCCGGCGCTCGGCCGACCGCTACCTGCGGGCGATCCGGGGGTGACGGGGGGCGTAAGGCTCCGCGCGTATTCTTCCTTCAAGCGTCTCCCTTCTCCCCTCGTGGGAGAAGGTGGCCTGAAAGGCCGGATGAGGGGGCGCGCGACCGGGGGCCATCGACCGTGACCAACAGCCAGCCGCCGACTCCCGAGGAAAGGCCCCTTCGGATCGTAGACCGGGCACGTCGGCTACGCCGCGACATGACGCCCGCGGAGCGCCTCCTCTGGGCGGCGCTGCGGTCCAGGCGATGCGACGGCCTGAAGTTCCGCCGCCAGGTCCCGATGGGGCCGTTCGTCCTGGACTTCTTCGACGCCTCGCACAAACTCGTCCTGGAGATCGACGGGGACTATCACGAGCACGTCGCCGAATCCGACATGGCCCGACAGCGCGAACTGGAGCGCCGAGGGCTGACCGTGTTGCGTTACACGAATGAAGACGTGATGATCGATGTCGACGCGGTGACGAGGGGGATCGTGGCGTTCGTCCGCCAGATGGATGCCGGATGGACGACACGAAGTTGATGTGCCACCTTCTCCGCTCGTGGTGGTCCGTCGAAAGTAACGCCGAGGAGCCGTCCATCCTCCCTTCTCCCCTCGTGGGAGAAGGTGGCCGTAGGCCGGATGCGGGGGCGACCGGCCTCGCGTCCCCCGGCCCGCGAGGGACTCTCAGCGGACGCCTCTCGGTCGCGCCCCCCTCATCCGCCCCTCCGGGGCACCTTCGCCCACGAGGGGAGAAGGGGGATTCAAGCTGGATTCTCGCGGCGGCTCGCGAGCGGGCGCGCCTTGTCCAAACGCCGAGACGCCGCCGACCCTCGCGGGCCGCGGCGTCTCGGGGATAACCGTCGGATCGACGCGGCTCGTCTCAGCGTCCGCTGTGGGCGAGGGTCGTCTTGATCCAGGCGATGTTGCGCTGGAGTTCCTCGATGGAGCGCCGGAAGGTGGTGGCGCTGGATAGGAGGAGCCGGACGGAGATCACGCCCAGCAGCGCGACGAGGACCAGGGCGCCGAGGCCGGTGAGCATCAGCGCGACCGAGGTTTCCAGGTGGAACTTCTCGGCGATCCAGAGGGCCAGGCCGCCGATGATCGCGACGGTGCCGGCGACGGCCAGGAGCACGGCCACGACCAGGCCCGCGACGGCGGGGATGGCCTTGGTCAGGCTCTGGCGGGCGTCGGCCGCGGCGAGCTGGGATTGCAGGGAGGCCAGCGCCGCGATGTCGCCGCCGACGGAGCTGATGTTGTCGATCAGCCCGTCGCCCGGGCGGGCGAAGTGGCGGCCCGCGTTCGCGGCGCGGAAGCCCGGGTTCAGGAACGCTTGATGAGCCATCCGAGGAGGACCCCCACGGCTAGCGACGCGGCGACGGCCTTCACCGGGTGTGAGACGATGGCGTCCTCGAACGTCTGGCGATAGGGGTCGATGTAATCGCTGGCGTTCTCGTAGGCGTCGCGGGCGCGCCCGGCCACGTCGCCGTAGGCCTCGCGGGCGCGGTGGGCGACGTTCTCGCCCATCTCGCCGACGGCCTCGCGGGCGTCGTGCATCGATCCCCGGGCGCTGCCGGTCCATCCGCCGAACATCTGGGAACCCATGGCGATGCTCCTTTGCTCTTGAGGTGTCGCCGACGGCCGACGGTCAGGCCCCCCGGCGGGAGGCCCGCGCGGTCGCGGCGTCGTAGGCCCCGCCGGGGCGTCCCGCCGTCGCGGGCGGGAAGAGGTCGGCGGGGGGCTTGCGGTTCGGGTTCATCTGCTGCTTGAGCTGGTCTTCCAGCCACATGGCCGCGTAGGACTGGGCCGCCTGGCTGACCAGGGGCCAGGCCATCCCGATCCCCCAGCCCAGGAGCCGACGCCCCAGCGGCTTGGGGGGATCCGCCTTCACGACCCGGACGGGCTCCGGCCGGGAGAAGGCCGCCGCCAGCCGCGGCGCGGTCCTGGCGAGCGCCTCCGGCGGCAGCTCCTCCAGGGTCTCTTGCAAGCGACGGGCCTTCGACTTCTTCTTGCGCGGGACGAGGAAGAATCCCGCCACGAGGCCGACGCCGATGGCGATGTACGGGTGGTTGCGGATGGGCGCGCGCCAGTCTAGGGCCTCGCCGACGTCCTCGACGACGTTGGAGACGTCGGCGTGCATCTCGCGGCGGATCAGGGCCATCTGGCGGCGGATCTCGTCGACGTCGATCTTGTTCACGGTTGGCTCGCTCCGTCGGCGGGGGCCGGGGCGATCGTCCCGGGTAGGCTCGTCTCGTCGAGGCAGAGGCGGCGGGCCAGCTCGGCCCAGAAGATGAGGCCGGAGAGCAGCTCCTCGCCGTCGACCACCAGCGCCAGTCGCGAGCCGGCGGCCGACATCGCCTGGAGGACCTGGTCGACGGGCGCGTCGATGGAGACGGTCGGGAAGTCGGTCACCATGATCTCGGTGACGGGGCGTTCCGGCAGGGCGCCGGCGTCCGCGTCGCCCACGGCGAGGGCGACGTCGCGGTCGACCACGACGCCGATCGGCTTCCCCTCGTCGACGACCGGGATGACGTCGGTGTCCTGGTCCTTGAAGAACATGACGGCCTCGGTCACCGTGCTGAACGGCGAACAGGTGCGCGAGGCGGGCATCATGACGTCGGCGGCCGTCAGGGCCTCGGGCGTCTCGACGGGCGTGGTCGGGTCGATCGGGCCGGTACTCATGGATCACGGGCTCCTCGGGAAGACCCCGGCGACGGTCGGGCGCCGGTCGATGCCCCCGAATTGATGCAGATTCCATGCCAGCCGTCCGACCCCTTGCCCCGGCCGGCGGGTGTGGGTCCAATCGGGAGGGCGAATATCGAGGCCCTATTGTGGCGCGGGCGTCCCGCCCGCGCCACAACGAAGGGGGCTTCGCCGCGATGAGGCGCGGAGGCTCGACGATGAGGTCGTGGCGGCGGTTCGACGGGGCGATCGTGGCGCTGGTCGCGGCGGCGGCGATGCTCTCGCAGGCCGACATGGACGCGCCGCCGAGGGGGGACGGCGCGGGGTACGCGGTCCTGGCCCGATCGCTGCTGGAGGGGGAGGGGTATCGGGCGATCGACCACCCCGACGAGCCCCGGCACGCGCACTTCCCCCCCGGATATCCGGCGCTGCTGGCGGCGGTCTGGGGCGCGACGGGGGTCTCCCCGCGCTCGGCCCGCGTGGCGTCGATCGTCTGCAACGTCGGCGCGACGGTCGCCGCGTGGTTGTGGTTCCGCGCGATGTACTCGCGGCGGTCGTCGCTGATGCTCGGGCTGGCCCTGGCGGTCAACTGGTCGTGGGACAGGGCGGGGGTGGGCATCCGGTCGGAGCCGCTGTTCCACCTGCTGGGATGGCTGGCCGTGCTGGCGGCGGCCTCGCGACGGCCGCGCGGGGCCTGGCGACGTGGCGCCCTCGTGGGGCTCACGCTGGGGGCGGCGTGCCTGACGCGGCAGGCGGGGCTGGCGCTGGCGGCGGCGATGGCGGTCGAGCTGGGCTCGCGGGGGAATCGCCGGGCGCTGGCGGGGGCGGCCGTGGCGTTCGCGACGACGCTCGCGCCCTGGCTCGCCTGGTCGGCCCAGGTGGCCCGGGAGGAGCCCTCGCGCACCCAGGCGGGCCTGTTGTGGCGGGCGGTCGACGACCTCCCCGCGACCTTGCCGCGTCAGTCGCTCTTCTACATGGAGCGGATCCCGGATCAGTTGACGGCCCCGGTGGTGGAGGTGGCGACGGTCTTCGCGCGGTCGCCGGCGCTGCGGTGGGGGGCGACGGCGTGGGCGGCGGTCGTCTCGACGGTCGTGCTGCTCGGCCTGGTGTCGACGCTGCGCGACCGTAGGCGACGGCTCGCGGGGCTGGTCGCCCTGTCGACGCTGGGGATGCTGCTCTCCTGGCCGTATACCGAGGCCGGCCGGTTCCTGGTCCCGCTGCTCCCCGCGCTGATCGTCGGCGCGGTCGAGGGGATGGCGGCGATCGGGCGTCGGCTCGGATTGCGCCGGCGGGGGGCGCGACGGATGGCGACGCTCCTGGTCCTCGTCGCGACGGTCCCCTACGCGGCCACGTCGATCGCCACGTCGGGGCGTCGCGCCCGCGCCGAGCGCCAGCCCGACCTGGACGCCGCGTGCGCCTGGCTGCGCTCGGCGCCGCGGCGTGGACCCGTCCTCACCCGTCATCCCGGCGAGGTCTTCCTGCGGTCCGGCCGCAAGGCGCTCGAGGTCGCGACCGCGGAGCGCCCCGGCGACCTCGACGCCGACCCCGACGACGTGGCCGCGACGATCCGCCGGCATGGCGTCGGTTACATATTGATCGACGCCGACCCATACCTGAACGCGGCGCCATCGCCTCTGGAGCGCTACGTCGCCGAGCGCCCCGAGGACGCGCGCCAGGTGGCGACGTTCGGCAAGACGCGGGTGTACGAGGTGGGGGGCAATTCCCCCCGGGACGGCGGCCGGAGGTCCTGGAGGCATCCGTGGATCAGGCCCCCCTGGGAGCGGGTGGCCCGGTGGGGAGAGTGAGCGCCGCGCCCATCCCGAGGGACTCGGGACGGCGACGGTCTTCCCCCCTGGTGGGGGAAGACAGACTCCGAAGGAGTCAGATGAGGGGGAGCTTGCCCGGGGAGCGCCGGTGTTCGGGACAAGGCCCGGGCTGTCGGCCGGCGGAGGGCCCTTCCGAATTCGCAAGTCGTCTCGCTCGTCCCCCCCTCATCCGGCCCTTCGGGCCACCTTCCCCCACCAGGGGGGAAGGGCGTTGTGATTTGCGTCGACGGCCCCTTACTTCGCCTTGCCCTGGGCGGCGACGGCGGCGGCCTTTTTGGCGATCTCGTCCTGGTCGCCGAGGTAGTAGTGCTTGATCGGCCTGAGGTCGTCGTCCAGCTCGTAGACGAGGGGGACGCCGGTGGGGATGTTCAGGCCGACGATCTCCTCGTCGGAGATGTTGTCCAGGTACTTCACCAGGGCGCGCAGGCTGTTGCCGTGGGCGGCGATGATGACGTTCTTGCCGGACTTGATCGCCGGGGCGATGGTGTCGTTCCAGTAGGGGACGACGCGCTCGACGGTGTCCTTGAGGCACTCCGTCTTCGGCAGCTCGGCGGCGGTCAGGCCCTTGTAGCGGGGGTCGGCGCCGGGGTAGCGGTCGTCGGTCTCCTCCAGGGCCGGGGGCGGGGTGTCGTAGCTGCGGCGCCAGACGAGGACCTGCTCGTCGCCGTACTTGGCGGCGGTCTGGGCCTTGTTCAGCCCCTGGAGCGCCCCGTAGTGGCGCTCGTTGAGCTTCCACGACTTGACGACCGGGATCCACATGAGGTCCAGCTCGTCGAGCGTCATCCAGAGGGTGCGGATGGCCCGCTTGAGGACCGAGGTGAAGGCGACGTCGAAGGTGAAGCCCTCGGCCTTGAGCGCCTCGCCGGCCCGCTTGGCCTCGACCCTGCCCTGCTCCGACAGGTCGACGTCGTACCAGCCGGTGAACAGGTTCTCCTTGTTCCAGATGCTCTCGCCGTGGCGCAAAAGGACGATCTTCGGCATCATTGCTCCTCGCTTGGGGATCCCGCGGCATGGGCCGCATGGGCCCATTGTCCCCGCCGCCCGGCCGGGAGTCCAGGCGAACGGCGGGCGAGCGAGCATCGGCCGTGGAGGCGGCGTCAGCCGTCGGACGCGCGGACGGAAGACCGGGGAGCGGGGGCCTTGCCCCGCCCGACCGCCCCGCGCCACGTCCGGGACCCCAGCCCCATCGCCGCGCCGAGGAGGGCCAGCGTGAGCGTCGACGGCTCGGGGACCGGTGCCGCCTGGAACGTCGCCGGCCCCTCCTCGACGCCGTCGGCGAAGCTGTAGGAGAGTTCGCCCGCCCCCCCGGCCAGGGGGATGATGAAGGGCGTCCCGCCCCCCCATGAGACCACGCCGCTCAAGGTCGCCGGCGTGGGGGCGTCGGGAGAGAACGGGGCGCTCGTCGAGACGAAGAATTTGGAGAACCCGCCGTCCGAGTTGAAGGGCGTCGCGGACAGCCCGGCCTGGTAGACCCCCCCTGGACGCCCAGGACGACGTAGAGCGACGCCCCGGGGGCGCTCTGGTAGGCGCCGTGCCCCTCGATCTCGAAGGAGACGTCCGCGAGATAGCCCCCGGAGCCCTCGTCGGGATCCAGGTCCGCCGTCGAGTCGAATCGGGCCCGATAGGTGACGAGCGCCTCGGCCCCCAGCGCGACGCCCCCGATGGTCGAATTCGCCCCCAGGATCTCCGTGCCCTCGAAGATCAAGATCTCGGCCTTGGCCTCGCCCGGGCCGGCGACCGCCATCGCGAGCAGGGCCAGCCCCGACAGAATCCGCCAGGATCGTCGCATCGTTCGCTCCTCCGCTCGATGGACTCCTCCGGGCCGGTACACTCGCCGATCCGGCCGAGCCCCCTCCGGGTCAGATCCGACCTGGGCCGACGCGAACGCGGGGCGATCGACGGGGTGCCCCCGCGACCATGGCCCGACCCGCGGCCGCCGCCGAGCATCGCCGCCGACTGTCAGCGCCGGAGATTTCCCGTCCGAGGTAGGGCCGCGCGGTCGAGAGCCGATCCTGCCCGACAAGAAATCGCATGCTGAACAAAGTCGGTTAAGAGCATCATAAACGTGTCGGTTGCGGCGCGGTTTGTGAGTTTCGTGATGCCACGAGGGGAATGCAAGGGGCAATTCGAGAATAAGCGGTTTAACCGGCGAAGTCGCCCGCGTGTCCGGGTCGCGCCGCCCGACCAACGGTCATTCATCCAATGGATGCTTATCTTCGACATTCCCCGTCGGGCGGGCCGGCGCGTGGTTTGCTGAGCGTCACCCACGCACCGAGGAGGGACGCGATGGGGTATCGACCGATCGAAGATTACGGGCTCATCGGGGACATGCGCACGGCGGCCCTCGTGGGGATGGACGGGTCGATCGACTGGCTATGCTATCCGCGGTTCGACTCGCCGAGCGTCTTCGGCTCGATCCTGGACGACGCGAAGGGGGGCTCGTTCCGCGTCGCGCCCAGCTGCCCGCACGCGGCGCGCAAGCAGCTCTACTGGCCCGACACGAACATCCTGCTGACGCGGTTCATGTCCGACGACGCGGTCGCCGAGGTCACGGACTTCATGCCGGTCGGCCACGGCGAGGGCCACGGCGACGACGGCAACGGGCATGATCCCGGCACCCCCTCGCTGGTGCGCATGGTCCACGCGATCCGGGGGGAGATGCCGTTCCGGCTCGAATGCATGCCGGCCTTCGACTACGCCCGCGCCCGCCACGAGACGCGGGTCGAGGGGGCGTCGGCGGTCTTCGAGGGGCCCGAGTTCTCGATCGAGCTGGCCGGGTCGGCGCTGCTGACGGCCCACGACGACGGCGTCGCGGCCGACTTCACGCTCAAGCCGGGCGAGACGGCCGTCTTCATCCTGCGCGAGCCCAGGGGCGACGCGTTCGGGACGGCCGAGGCGACCAGGATGTTCGAGGCCACGCTCGAATACTGGCGGCGCTGGGTGTCCGCCTGCGCCTACTCCGGCCGCTGGCGCGAGATCGTCCGGCGGTCGGCCCTGGCGCTGAAGCTGCTGACCTACGAGCCGACCGGCGCGATCGTCGCGGCGCCGACGTGCGGCCTGCCGGAGCAGCTCGGCGGCGGGCGGAACTGGGACTATCGCTACACCTGGATCCGCGACGCCGCGTTCACCGTCTACGCCCTGATGCGGATCGGCTTCACCGACGAGGCGGGCCGGTTCGTCAACTGGATCGAACAACGCTGCCACGAGACCCACGGCGAGACGCCGCTCCAGGTGGTCTACGGCATCGACGGCCGCCACGACCTGACGGAAATCGAGCTGGGCCACCTGGACGGCTACCGGGGCTCGCGGCCGGTGCGGATCGGCAACGGCGCCGCCGGGCAGCTCCAGCTCGACCTGTACGGCGAGCTGATGGACGCCGTCTACATCTACGACAAGCACGGCGTCCCCATCTCCTACGACCTGTGGATCGACCTGGCCCGCATCACCGAGTACGTCTGCGACAACTGGCACCGGAAGGACGAGGGGATCTGGGAGGTGCGCAGCGGCCGTAGGCACTTCGTCTCCTCGAAGCTCATGTGCTGGGTCGCCATCGACCGCGCCCTGCGCATCGCCGACAAGCGGTCGCTGCCGGCCGACCGCGCGCGCTGGATCAAGGCCCGCGACGACATCTATGAGGACCTGATGGCCAACGGCTGGGACGCGGGGCGCGAGGCGTTCGCGCAGTCGTATGGCGACGACGCGCTCGACGCCTCGGCGCTGATCATGCCGCTGGTCGGCTTCGTCTCGCCGAACGACCCCCGGATGCTGGCCACGATCAAGGCGATGCTACGCCCGGTGGAGGAGGGGGGGCTGTCCTACGACAGCCTGATCTTCCGCTACGACCCCTCGCGGAGCCCCGACGGCCTGGAGGGGGAGGAAGGCGCGTTCAACATGTGCTCGTTCTGGATGGTGGAGGCGCTCGCCCTGGCCGGCAAGTCCGACCCGAAGCTCCTGCGCCAGGCCCGGGTGAAGTTCGAACACATGCTCGCCAACGCCAGCCACCTGGGCCTCTACGCCGAGGAGACCGGCTCGCGCGGCGAGGGCCTCGGGAACTTCCCCCAGGCCTTCACCCACATCGCGCTCATCGGGGCCGCCGTGAACCTGGACCGCGCGCTGGGGCCGGGGTAGGAGGGCGCTCGCTCGCGGTGTTAGGCGAAGTCCCGGGGGGTCGACTCCTTGATCTCGACGATGATGTCATCGAGCGTCATCGTCCCGGGCAAGGCGTCACGCTCGGCGGTGTAGTTCCCGGAACCGGTCGTGAACTGGTTGATGAACCGGAGCGTGTCGGCCGGGCCCAACTCGCGGGAGAGGATCTCGATGGCCCGCGCCGTGATCTCGGCGAGCGGCTTCGTGTCCGCGGTCATGACAACGGTGACTCCTGTTCCGTCGCCTCGGATCGGCCGACATGGCATCTGGCGCCCCGGCCCTCCTCTCGTGGGAGAAGGTGCCCCGGAGGGGTGGATGAGGGGGTCGGCGCGCGACCGAAGGCCGGCGGGGTTCCCCTCATCCGGCCTTCGGCCACCTCCCACGAGGGGAGAAGGTACGCTCGGCGATGGCAAGCGGTAGGCCCGAATGCCATCACAAAGCGGATCGATCACGGGTTCACGGCGTCGGAGGCGCGATCGGCGGCGTTGTCGACGGCGGCGCCGGCCTTCTCGGCGGGGCCGCGGGGGTCGAGGGCGTTCACGGCGTTGTCCGCGGCGCGGTCGATCCGCTCGCCGGCGCGCTCGGCCGGGCCCTCGCGCTCGCAGCCGACGTTCAGGGCGACCAGCGGGGCCAGCAGCATGCCCAGGGCGGCGAGCTTAGCGGTTCGGGTCTTCATCGTGATTCATCCTCGTGGATCGCGGGCGACCGGGCCTCGGGGACGCCCCCGGGGTCGTCGCTCTCGCGGGAGGGTTAACGCAAACGCCGTTCCTTCGCCGGCCCGAAGAAGAACCAGGCGATGAAGGCCGCGAGCGCGATCCCGCCAGCCGTCACCAGGACCCGCGCCGTATCCATGGGCGATCACTCCCGAGTTTGATGGATGGTCGAGCCCCGCAGGCGCAGGGCGTTGCCGACGACGCTGACGCTGGAGAGGGCCATGGCCGCCGAGGCGAGGATCGGGCTGAGCATCCGGCCCGCGAAGGGGTAGAGCGCCCCGGCGGCGATCGGGATGCCGATCACGTTGTAGGCGAACGCGAAGAAGAGGTTCTGCCGGACCGTCCGCATCGTGGCGCGGGACAGCTCGATGGCGTCGGGGACGCCGTGCAGGTCGCCGCGGACGAGGGTCACGTCGGCCGCCTCGATGGCCACGTCGGTCCCGGCGCCCATCGCAATGCCCACGTCGGCCCGGGCCAGCGCGGGGGCGTCGTTGATGCCGTCGCCCACCATCGCCACCACGCGGCCCCCCTCCTGGATCGAGCGGACGGCGTCGGCCTTGTCGGCCGGGAGGACCTCGGCGATGACGCGGTCGATGCCCACCTCGTCGGCCACGGCGCGGGCCACGCGCCCGGAGTCGCCGGTGAGCATGACGACTTCCATGCCCAGGTCGTGGAGCCGTCGGATCGCGTCGCGCGCCGTCGGCTTGACCCGGTCGCCCACGGCGATCGCGCCGGCGTGGGCCCCGTCGACGGCGACGTGGGCGACGGTGGCGACGACCTCGGGGAGCGTCGATTCGTCCGGCTCGACGCCGCAGCCGCGGAGGAGCCTGGCGTTGCCGACCAGGACGCGGCGGCCCTCGACGACGGCCTCGATCCCGTGGCCGGCGATCGCGCGGAAGTCGGTCGCGTCGGCGAGCGTCAGCCCGCGCGCCGTCGCCTCGCGGACCATCGCGGCGCCGAGCGGGTGCTCCGACCCGCGCTCGGCCGACGCGGCCAGCCGCAACACTTCGTCCTCCGAGAACCCCGCGGAAGGGGCGACGGCGGCGACGGTGGGCTTGCCCTCGGTGACGGTGCCGGTCTTGTCCAGGACCACGACCTCGACGCGGCGCGCCCGCTCCAGGGCCTCGCCCCCCTTGATGAGGATGCCGGCCTGGGCCCCCCGGCCGGTGCCGACCATGATGGCCGTGGGCGTGGCGAGCCCCAGGGCGCAGGGGCAGGCGATGATGAGCACCGCCACCGACGCGAGCGTCGCCCGCGCCAGCCTGGTCTCGGCCGGGGCGAGGTTGAACCAGGCGACGAACGTGAGGACCGCCAGCACGAGCACGACCGGGACGAACACCCCGGCGACGGAGTCCACCAGGCGCTGGATGGGCGCCTTCGATCCCTGCGCCTGCTCCACCATGCGGACGATCTGGCGCAGGACGGTGTCGGCGCCCACCTTCGTGGCGCGGAGGCGGAACGAGCCGGTGGTGTTGAGCGTGCCCCCCACGACCGGGTCTCCGGGGGCCTTCTCGCGCGGCATCGGCTCGCCGGTGAGCATGCTCTCGTCCACGTTGGACGAGCCGTCCTCGACCTCGCCGTCGACGGGGATCTTCTCGCCGGGGCGCACGACGACCAGGTCGCCGACGCGCACGTCGTCGATCGGCGTCTCCGTCTCGCGGCCCTCGCGGACGACGCGGGCGGTCTTCGGGCTCAGCCCCATCAGCGCCTCGACGGCGCCGTGGGTCCGCGCCGTGGCTCGGGCCTGGAGGAGGTTCCCCAGCAGGATCAGCGTGACGATCGACGCGGCGACCTCGTAATAGACCCCGTCGTGCGCCCCGCCCCCGACGGAGGCGAACCAGCCGGGGGAGAGCGTGGCGGCGAGGCTGTACAGGTAGGCCGACAGCGAGCCGATGGCCACGAGCGTGTTCATGTCGGCCGCGCGCCATCTCGCCGCTTGGTAGGCGGCGACGAGGAAGTCGCGCCCGCACCAGAAGACGACGGGGGTCGCCAGGGCGAGTTCCGCCCAGGCCCGGCCGGGGAAGTCGAAGGCGTGCTCCAGCCCCGGGATCAGGTGCCCGGCCATCGCGACGAACACCAGCGGCGCCGTGAGGGCCGCCGCGACGATGAAGCGGACCCGCAACGCGCGGTATTCGGCCTCGCGCGCCTCGCTCGCGGCGTCCTCGCCCGAGTCCGGCAGCAGGGCGTCGAAGCCCTGGTCCTGGACCACGGCCTTGAGATCCTTCGGCGTGACGACGGCGGGGTCGAACGTCACCGTGGCCCGCGCGGAAGCGAAGTTCACCCCGGCGTTCGCCACGCCGGGCGCCGCCCCGAGCGCCCGCTCGATCCGGCCGGCGCACGCGGCGCAGTGCATGCCGACCACCGGCATGTCGAGCGTCGTCTGGGACACGGAGGGACCTCCTGATCGACGTTGGAGAGCATGGTCGGAGACGCTCTTCCCCCCTGGTGGGGGAAGACAGACCGCGAAGCGGTCAGATGAGGGGGGGCTCGCCCACGGGGTGCCGGACTTCGGGACACGGCCCAGGCTGACGGTCCCGGAAGACCCCTTCGAATCGCGACGGTTGCGTCGCTCGTCCCCCCCTCATCCGGCCCTCCGGGCCACCTTCCCCCTCCAGGGGGGAAGGCCGTTAGGATCTCCGCTCGGTGGCGTCGGGTAGGGGGGAGGTTTCCATCCCTCACTCACTCCGCCGGGAATCCGGCGGCGGTCAGGGCGCGGGCGACCTCGGCGCGGTCGAGGGCGGGGTCGTGGGCGATGGTCACGGTCTTGCCGGGGATGTCGAAGCGGGCCTCGCCGAAGCCGGGGAGCTTCGACAGGGCGGCGCGGACCGAGCCGGCGCAGCCCTCGCACTCGACGTTCTGGATCTTCAACGTGGTCTCGGCGCGAGACATGGCGTCCTCCTCGATCACTTCAGGAACCGTGACAGGACCGACCGGACCTCGGCCAGCAAATCGTCCTGGGTCATGGGCTTCGCGTGCTCGTGCTCGCCGCCCGAGCCGTGGCCCATGACGCACGACTCCAGGTGGCGCGTCAGCAGTTCCACGCCCAGGGCGTCCAGCGCCGAGCGCGCCGCGGCGATCTGGTTGAGGACCTCCACGCAGTAGCGGTCCTCCTCCAGCATCCGCCGCACGCCGGCGACCTGGCCGGCGATCCGGCTCGCCCTCGCCAGCATCTTCTTCTTGCCGTCCTCGTCCGCCATCGGCCCCCCTTCCGATCGCATTGTATACCCCCGGGGGGTATGGGTCAATCGGCGGGGGGCGTGGCGAGGCGGGGTCAGGCCCGGGCGGGCTCGGAGGCGGTGGCCGCGGGGGCGGCGGATTCCCCCTTGTTGAGGATGGCGGCGCGGGCGGTGGCGAGGGAGACGACGACGTGGTTCGCGGCCACGGGCTTGATGCGATCGACGACCTGGGGGATCTCGGCGTCGTGGTCCCAGTAGGCGAAGGTCAGCACGGCGCGGGGGAACCGGGCGCCCAGCCGCTTGGCGAGGTAGCGGGAGCGGGTCAGGCCGACGGGGGGGAGGTGCGAGATCAGGATCATCGAGGGATCCATCGAGTCGATCTTATCGGCGATCCGCAGCGACGACCCGCTGGCGGAGACGACGGTGATCCGGACCCCCGAGGGTTGCAGCAGCATGTTGAGCATGCGGAGGATCAGCGCGTCGGCGCCGCCGCCGGTCGCGACGCCGACCAGGGAGCGGCCCTCGCCGTCGGAGGGGGCTGGCGCCAGGCGGTCGGGGGCGGGGGCCGGCGGGGTCATCACGACGTCGTCGCGCTCGGCGATGTCGTCGAGCCAGTCGCGGATGGCGCGCCAGATGAAGGCGACGTCGCGGCCGTCGACGTTGCGTCGGGCGCGATCGTACTCGGCGCGGGAGAGGGTCGGGATGATGATCTGGTCGCAGACCTCCTCGAAGGAGCGCTCGGCCAGGGCCTCGTCCAGCAGCGCGAGCGCGCCGTCGAGGTCGTGGCTGATGACGCGCTGGTACCAGCGGAGTTCGTCGGCCACGGCGACGTCATGGCTCAGGAGCGTCCCCAGGGAGCGCAGGCCGGGGATGTGGCGGCCGGCGACCGCCAGGCAGACCGTCATCACGTTGGCCAGGAGCAACCCCAGCGGACCCCAGAGCCAGGCCCAGAACAGGGCGGAGACGAGCAGGCCGGCCGGCGAGATCCCGGTCGACTTGCCGTAGATCAGCGGCTCGACCGCGTTGACCACCACCTCGGCCCCGGCGAAGAGGGCCAGCACCAGCGCGGGCTGGGTCCAGCCGGGGAAGGCGGCGATCGAGATCATCATCGGCAGCGAGAACGACAGGACGGTCCCCAGGTACGGGATGAAGCGGAGCAGGGCGGCCAGCACCCCCCACAGGGCGGGGGAAGGGAGGCCGATGGCCCAGCATCCCAGGCCGATCACGGCGCCGAAGCCGGTGTTCACCATGGCCAGCGCCAGCAGGTAATTCCCCAGGCTGGAGCCGATCTGCGAGAGCGTCTTGGTGGTCACGCCGACCTGGCCGCGGCCGACCAGCTGGATGAGCTTGTCGAGGATGGCGTCGCGCTCCAGGAGGATGAACACCAGGAGGAGCAGCACGACGCCCGAGAGGGCCATGACCGACTCGAACGGGCCGAAGAAGGCGTCGACCCGCTCCCAGAGGTTGTTCTCGCGGACGATCCGCACGGGCATCGGGATCTCGCGCGCGGGCTCCTCGGGCTCCGTGGGGGCGCCGAGGGTCTGCGCGGCGTCGAGCACCCTGTCGACGGTGGAGTCGTCGGAGGGCTGGAGGTTGGCCATCTTCTCGCGGATCGCCCGGGCGTAGGTGGGGGCGTCGCGGGCGAGGCTGGTGACCTGGCGGCCGACGACGTAGCCGGTGGCGGCGGCGATCCCCGTCGCGACCAGGAGCACGGAGACGACGGCCAGGACGCGCGGGAGCCCCCGGCGCTCCAGGCGGCCGACGATCGGCGACAGGAGGAAGGCCAGGAGGATCGCCAGGGCCAGCGGCTTGAGGACCTCGGCGGCGACGGACATCGCGAGGATGACCGTCCCGCCGATCAGGAGCACGCGGAGCAGGCGAGCGGTGGCGAGGTCGATATTCATGGCGCGGATCCCGGGGGCCGGGACGAGTACCCCTCGCCCTCGGATCCCGGGCATAAGCAATACCGGCGCCGCGACGGCCGCGAGCCTACTTCGGCTTGTAGGCGGCGGTGTCGATCTTGTACTGGGCGATCTTGGCCGAGATGCTGCGGCGGGAGAGCCCGCTGAGCTTGGCGCAGCGGCCGACGTGGCCGCGGCACCGGCGCAGGGCCCGGCGGAGGTAGCGCTCCTCGAACGCCGAGGTCAGCTCGCCGAGCTGCTCGGCCAGGGGGCGGGAGATGTCGACGCGGAGCGAGCCGCGGCGGCCCTTGCCGGCGAGGACCTCGCCGGGGAGGTTCTCGGGCCTGATCTCGCCGTCGCGGGCGGTGACGCAGGCCCGCTCCATGGCGTTCTCCAGCTGGCGGATGTTCCCCGGCCAGGAGAAGGCCAGCAGCCGCTCCATCGCCGCCTGGGAGATGGTCGCGGCGTTCTGCCCGGGGCGGGCGTACTTCTGGGCGAAGTAGGCGGCGAGGATGGGGATGTCCTCGGGCCGCTGCCGCAGGGGGGGGAGCTCGATCCGCACGACGTTGAGGCGGTAGTACAGGTCCTCGCGGAACTTGTTCTCCTTGACCGCCTTCTCCAGGCTGCGGTTCGTCGCCCCGATGACCCGGACGTCGACGTCGACCGGCTGGTTGCCGCCGACGCGCTCGAACCGGCGCTCCTGGAGGACGCGCAGGAGCTTGACCTGCATCGAGGCCGGGATGTCGGCCACCTCGTCCAGGAACAGGGTCCCGCCGTGGGCGTTCTCGAACCGCCCCTTGCGCTGGCCGGCGGCCCCGGTGAACGAGCCCTTCTCGTGGCCGAACAGCTCGGACTCCAGCAGGGTCTCCGACAGGGCCGCGCAGTTGATGGGGACGAAGGGGCCCTTGCGGTGCTCGGCCGAGGCCTGGTGGATGGCGCGGGCGATCTGCTCCTTGCCGGTGCCGGTCTCCCCCTCGATGAGGACGGTGGTGGTGGTGTCGGCGATGTCGCCGATCAGCGCGAAGATGTCGTACATCCTCGGGCACTTGGAGAGGACGTTCCAGAAGCGGTGGCGCTCGCCGATCTGGGAGCGCAGCGCGGCCAGCTCGTCCTGGAGGATGCGCTCGCGGAGGGCGCGCTCGATGAGGAGGCAGAGGTGCTGGGGGTCCGGGGGCTTGGTGAGGAAGTCGTACGCGCCCATGCGCATGGCGTGGACGGCGTCGTCGATGCTGCCGTGGCCGGTGGTGACGATGACGGTGACGGGGAGCCGGCGGGCCTGGATCTCGGCCATCAGCTTCATGCCGTCGATCTTCGGCATGCGCAGGTCGGTGACGACGATGCTGTAGGGGCGCTCGTCGAGCAGCTTGAGCGCGGCGGCGCCGTCGGGGGCGAGGTCGACCTCGATGTCCAGCGCCATGCCCAGGAGCTGCCGGAATGAATTTCGCGTGTCCTCGTCGTCCTCCACGAGGAGGACGCGGCGGACGGGCTCGACGGGCGCGTGGGCGTCGTCTCGGGGGGCGTCCTTCGGCTGGTCGTCGTCGGCTGAAGTCACGCGGTTGGCTCCGCTCCGGGGGTGTCCGATGGGGCCGCCGGCGCGGGGCGCGCGGCGAGATCCTATACTACCAAATTCTCGCGCGGCGAGTCGCTTCGGCGGGGAGGGGGCGTGGAACGGGGTTTGCTGCCCCGTCTACCTCGCGGATGAGTGTGGCCATGAATCGAAGAGACGGCGCATGACGACCGTGGCAAGGAGCGACGACCGGGGGGACGGAGAGCCGGCCTTGGGGTGGGCCGAGGCCGCCCCGGTCGCGCTGATCGAGGCGACGGCCGGGGGGCGGGCGACGGCCTGCAACGACCGTTGGCGGGACTTCGCCGGGCTAGGCCCCGGGGGGCCGCCGGAGGGCCTGGCCGAGCGGCTCCACCCCGAGGACGCCCCCGCCTGGCTCCGGTCCCTGGCCGACGGGGCCCCCTTCGAGGCCGATTGCCGGCTCCGCGGCGGCGACGGCCGGCACCGCTGGTTCCGGATCCGGGTCGCCCCGCGCCGCGACGCCGCCGGCGAGGTCTCCTCGTGGGTGGCGGCCTGCTCCGACGTCGACGACCTGGTCCGGGCGCGAGACGACCTGCGGCGGGCCTGCGCCGACCTGGAGCAGTTCGCGAGCATCGCGGCCCACGACCTCCAGGAGCCGCTGCGCAAGGTCCAGGCGTTCGGCGAGCGGCTGGCCGCGCGGTGCGGGCCGCTGCTGGACGAGCGCGGGCGCGACTACCTGGCCCGGATGTTCGCGGCGGTCGCCCGCCTTCGCGGGCTGATCCGGGACGTGCTGGCGTACTCCCGGGCCGAGGCCCCCTGTCGCCCGACGCCGCGGGTCGACCTGTCGGCCGTCGCCGCGGAGGTGGTGGACGACCTGGCCGAGGCGATCGAGCGGAGCGGCGGCGTGGTCGAGGTGGGCCCCCTCCCCACGGCCCGCGCCGACCCCGCCCAGATGCGGCAGCTCCTCCAGAACCTGATCGCCAACTCCCTGAAGTTCGCCCGCCCCGGCGAGCCCCCACGGGTGCGCGTCTCCGGGCGCGTCGACCCGGGGGGGGCGTGCGCGATCGAGGTCGCCGACGACGGCCTCGGCTTCGAGCCGGGGGACGCCGAGCGGATCTTCGAACCCTTCCGCCGGCTCCACGGCCGCGGCGAGCGCGAGGGCTCCGGGATGGGCCTGGCGATCTGCCGCCGGATCGCGGAGCGGCACGGCGGCTCCATCACGGCCGAGGGAGCGCCCGGCGCGGGCGCCGTGTTCCGCGTCTCCATCCCCGACGACCCGACCTCGACCCGTTGAAAGGGGGGGCGATGCTCTCCGAGGCCATCCGGCTGCTGCTGATCGACGACGACGAAGAGGATTACGTCCTGACGCGCGACCTGCTGGACGAGATCGCCGACGTCCGCTTCGACCTCGAATGGCTCCCCGACGTCGATCGCGCCGTCGACGCGATCGTTGAGGGCCGGCACGACCTCTATCTGGTCGACTACAGCCTGGGCCGGCGCGACGGGCTGTCGATCATCCGCGAGGCCGTCTCCCGCGGCGCGGGGGGGCCGATGATCCTCCTGACCGGCCGCGACGAGCGGACCATCGACCTCGACGCCATGAGCGCCGGCGCGGCCGACTTCCTGGAGAAGTGGCGGCTCAACCCGACGCTCCTGGAGCGCTCGATCCGCTACAGCCTCCAGGAGCGACGCCACGCCGAGGACCTGGAGCGGCGGGTGCAGCAGCGCACCGCCGAGCTGGCCCGCGCCAACGCCGCGCTCCGCGAGGCCGACCGCCGCAAGAACGAGTACCTCTCCACGCTGGCGCACGAGCTGCGCAACCCCCTGAACCCGATCCGCAACGCCGTGGCGGTCATGCGGCTGGCCGCCGCGCGCCCGCCGGCCGATCCCGCGGTGCTGGAGGACTGCCGCGCGATGATCGAGCGCCAGGTGGCGCACATCGTCCGGCTGCTCGACGACCTGATGGTGGTGGCGCGGATCTCCCGGGGGCTGATCCAGCTCAAGCCGGGGCCGGTGGCGGTCGACCGCCTGGCGGCGACGGCCGTGGAGAACATCCGGCCGTACATGGCCAAGCGGCGGCACGAATTCGAGGCGACGCTCCCGGAGGATCCCCCGACCTTCCGCTGCGACGAGCAGCGGATGGAGCAGGTGCTCTACAACCTGCTGCACAACGCCGCCAAGTACACCGAGCCCGGCGGCCGGATCGGGCTGCACGTCGGGCTCGACGGGGACGGGGTGGCGTTCCGGATCGTCGACGACGGCCCGGGGGTCCCGGAGGGGATGCGCGAGGCGATCTTCGACATCTTCACGCAGGTCAAGCGCGACGGCGACGAGGAGGTGGCCAGCGGCCTGGGGGTCGGCCTCTGGCTGGTCCGTCGGCTCGTCGAGCTGCACGGCGGCAAGGTCTCGCTACGCCCCGGGCCCGAGGGCCGGGGGAGCGAGTTCACCGCCTGGCTGCCGCTCGCCCCCGCCGACGGCGCGGGGTTTGCATAAAATGACCCGCAATGAGGCCACGCCCCATCACATCCGGAGACACCCGATATGTCCAAGTCCATGAGCGTAAACGGCTCGGCGTCGTGGCTCGACGCGTTCAAGGGGTTCCTCTGCCGGGTATTCTGGCGATCCGACCGGCCCTGCCCGCTCGTCGAGGACGACCGGCCGATCACCACGCAGGAGGCGGCCGACGTGGCGTCCGAGGACTCGTTCCCCGCCAGCGACCCCCCCAGCTACACCGGCAGCATCACCTGAACCGACGGACGAGGAGGCCGACATGGCGACCTGCGAAGTCTGCAACAACGAATACGACAGGGCGTTCACCGTCACCACGGCCGACGGCGGCAAGCATGTCTTCGACTGCTTCGAATGCGCCATCCACGCGCTGGCCCCGTCGTGCGCGCACTGCGGCTGCCGGGTGATCGGCCACGGCGTCGGCGAGGGGGGCGACATCTACTGTTGCGACGCCTGCGCCCGCCAGGAGACGAAGGCCGGGGCTCATGCGCACGCCGGCGCGTCCTGACGATCCCGGCCGCGGCACGGCCGTTGCTCCATGGCCGCTCCAAGGCGCGGGCCCCGTGACCTCGGGGCCGCCCGCATCCCGGACCCAAGTCGAGGAGTAGGCGAGATGGCGGAATCGAAGCGATCGATGGAGAAGGCGTTGACGCTCGCGGCCGTGAGCGGCCTCCGGGCGACCATGGGCCCCGCTCTGCTGGAGGCCTCGCGGAGGTCGCCCCGCGCGAGCGGCTGGCTGCTCGGGGCGATCGGCGAGATGGCGCTGGACAAGCTCGGCCTCTTCCGCCGGAGCTACAGGCCGGCGTTGATGATCCCGCACGCCCTCGCGGGGGCCTACGCCGCCCGCGAGAGCATGAAGCGCGACGGCGTGGACGACCCCTCGGTCCCGATCATGGGGGCGGTGGTCGCGGCCGGCGTGGCGGGCGTCGCGCCCATCGCCCGGATCGCCCTGAATCGGGGCCTGGGCATCAACGGGGCCGTGCTGGGGATGGCCGAGGAATACCTGGCGCTGAAGTACGGCGGCGAGGCCGTCGGGCTCTCGATGGAGGACATCGGGGACGCGGCCCGCTCGGCCTTCGGCGACCTGCGCGACCAGGTGGCCCCGGATCTGGAGATGCCCAGCCTCTCGGGCTCCCACGCCGAGCTGGCTTCCAGCAAGCCCTGACCGCGGGCCGCAAGAACGTCGGGCCGAGGACGAAGCAAGAACGCCGACGGCCCCGCCTCATCCGAAGATGGGCGGGGCCGTCGGCGTTTCGTCGTCTCGTCGTCGTCGAGTCGCCCCCCGGAGGGGTTACTTGCCGAGGATGTTGAGCCAGTCCCGGCTCCAGTTGTCGGCCAGCAGGAAGCCGATCAGGAGCGCGACCCAGACGATCGAGCCGACCGCCGTGATCCAGATCAGGGGGGCGCTGTAGTACACGTGCATGAAGAACAGCATGATCAACACCGCCTTGATCACGGCGATGGTCATGGCGACGAACAAGTGGGCGCTCCGGCTGATCGGCAGCTCGGAGGCGAGCACCGTGGCCACCAGCAGGACCAGGAGCGCCGCGTAGATCGCCATGTACGTCTTCAGCGAGATGACGTGGTGAATCTGCTCGTGGGCCTCGGGCGATTGGCGCAGTTCGCTCATGTTTCGGGATCCATCGGGCGTTCGGTCGGGTGGGTTGGGGTCCTGGGTCCGGGCCGCGTCACTCGACGAGGTAGAGCAGCGGGTAGACGAAGACCCACACGAGGTCGACGAAGTGCCAGTAAAGGCCGAGCATCTCGATCTGCGTCTGGCCGTAGCCCGAGAACCATCGCATCTGGGCGAGCACGGCGAAGAGCAGGATGAGCACCACGCCGATGATCATGTGGAACGCGTGGATGCCCGTGATGAAGAAGTAGAAGACGAACATGAGCTGGAAGTGGCCCTGGTTGCGGCTGAACTCCTGCTCGTCGACCTGTCCGTCGACCATGCTGGCCTGGCGGAGGCGCTCGTAGTCGCTGGCCCCGCCGCCGTGCCCCCCCTCGCCGTGGTCCGACGCGCCGGCCTCGGCGTGGCCGGGCGAGGCGTGGGGATCCCGGGGCGATCCCGGGACGATGAAGTTCGGGCCCGGGAACAGGTTGTGGTTGATCTCGACGCGATACTCGTACGCCTTGACGCCGAGGAACGCGACGGCGAAGAGCGCCGTGAGGAGCAGGTTGCGGACGATCCCCTTGCGGTCGCCGACCTGGGTGCAGCGGACCGCCAGGGCCATCGTCAGCGAGCTGGTCAGCAGGACGCCGGTGTTGGCCAGGCCGACCCACTTGTCCATGTGCGCGCTGGCCAGGTGGAACGCCTCGGGCGACCAGAAGCGGTACAGCATGTACGAGGCGATCAGGCCGCTGAAGAACATGACCTCGCTGGCCAGGAAGAACCACATCCCCAGGCTGGAGGAGAGGTGCTGCTGCTCCAGGTCGTCGAAGTGGTGCAGCAGGTCCTGGCGGCCGGAGTCAGGAGGCGTGATCGTGCTGGGCATGGACATATTCCCGTTCCGCCTCCTCGGGCGAGTACAAGTAGGGGTCGCACGTGACGACGACCGGCGCGTGGAAGTTGTGGGTGGTCGGGGGAGATTCGATCTGCCACTCCAGGCCGGTCGCGCCCCAGGGGTTGGGGCCGGCGTTCTTGGGGCCGCGGAGCGACAGCAGGAAGTAGACCATCGGCATCAGCATGCCGACGGCCAGGATGGTGGCGCCGGCCGTGGACATGACGTTCAGCACCTGGTACTCCGGGCGGTACTCGAAGTAGCGCCGGGGCATCCCCAGGTAGCCGAGGATGAACTGCGGGAAGAACGTCAGGTTGAAGCCGACGAAGACCAGCAGCGCGGAGAGCTTGCCCCACAGCTCCGGGTACATCCGGCCGGAGATCTTGGGCCACCAGAAGTGGAGGCCGCCCATGTAGGCCGTCACCGTGCCGCCGACCATGATGTAGTGGAAGTGGGCGACGATGAAGTACGTGTCGTGGACGTGGACGTCCAGCGCCAGCGAGGCGACCATCAGCCCGGTGAGCCCGCCGACCAGGAACAGGCCGATGAAGCCCAGGGCGTAGAGCATCGGGGTGTCGAACCGGATCGAGCCCTTGTACAGGGTGGCGGTCCAGTTGAAGACCTTGATGGCCGACGGGATGGCGACCAGGAAGCTGAGGATCGAGAAGACGGCCCCGGCGTACATCGACTGGCCGGAGACGAACATGTGGTGGCCCCACACCAGGAAGCCGAAGACGGCGATGGCCACCGACGAGAAGGCGATGAAGCTATAGCCGAAGATCGGCCGCCGCGCGAAGCAGGGGATGATCTCCGAGATCACCGCGAAGCCCGGCAGGACCATGATGTAGACGGCGGGGTGCGAGTAGAACCAGAACAGGTGCTGGAACAGGATCGGGTCGCCGCCGAGCTTGGGGTCGAAGATCCCGAAGCCGAAGAACCGCTCCAGGCCCACCAGCACGACCGAGATCGCCAGGACCGGCGTCCCCAGGACCATGACCAGCGCCGTGGCGTAGTTCGACCAGACGAACAGCGGCATGCGGAACCAGGTCATCCCCGGCGCCCGCATGGTGTGGACGGTCACCAGGAAGTTCAGCCCGGTGAGGATCGACGAGAAGCCGGTGATGAAGACCGCCAGCGCGGCGGTGACGACCCGCGTGTTGGAGTACATCGAGCTGAACGGCGTGTAGAACGTCCAGCCGGTGTCGACGCCCCCCTGGGCGAGCAGGTACAGCCCCATGGCGGCGCCGATGATGTAGATGTACCAGCTCAGCAGGTTGATCTTCGGGAACGCCAGGTCGCGCGCCCCGATCATCAGCGGCAGCAGGAAGTTCCCGAGCGCCGCCGGGATCGCCGGCACGAGGAAGAAGAAGATCATCACGACGCCGTGCATCGTGAACATGCGGTTGTAGGTGTCGGCCGAGGCGAACAGGTCCCCCTTGGGGGTCATCAGCTCCAGCCGCATCAGGCCGGCGAGGATCCCGCCGACGATGAAGAAGGCCGTGACCGAGATCAGGTAGAGGACGCCGATTCGCTTGTGGTCGGACGTCAGGAGCCACGACTTGACCGTGGACCCCGCCGTCAGGTAGTCCTCCGGCGGCCCGTCGAGGCGGGCGGATGCCGAGGCGTTCATTGGCTGATCTCCCGATTGGCCAGGGACTTGATGTAGGCGATGATCTTCAGCAGGTCCTGCTCGCTGATCTGGTCCTTGTACGACGGCATGATGGGCTCATACCCGGCGACGACCTTCTCCTTGGGCAGCAGGATGGAGTCTCGGATGTAGGCCTCGTCGGCGACCTCGAAGCGGATCTCGTCGCCCGCCTGGATCGGCACCGGCTTGTTGTAGACCCCTTCCAGCCGGGGGGCGTGGACGGTCTGGCTGCCGCGGTGGCAGCCGGCGCAGTGGTGCTGGACGAACAGCTTCTCCCCCTCGTCGGCCTGCGACGGCCCGGCGCCCTTCTCGGCCAGCCAGGCCTCGTAGTCCTCCGGCTCCATGACGACGATCTTGCCGATCATGATGGAGTGGTTCGTGCCGCAGTACTCGGCGCAGAACAGGTTGAACTCGCCGACCTTGTTGGGGGTGAACGGCAGCTCGGTGTAGCGGCCCGGCAGGACGTCCTGCTTGATGCGGAACTCCGGCAGGTAGAAGCTGTGGATGACGTCCTGCGAGGTCATGTTCAGGCGGACGGGGCGGCCGACCGGCACGTGCAGCTCGTTGGTCTCCGAGCGGCCCTCGGGGTGCTGGACGTACCACATCCACTGCTTGCCCACCACGTCGATCCGCGACGCGCCGGGGACCCTCTCGTACTGCTCGAAGAACAGCCGGGTCGCCCAGACGTACATCACCAGCGACAGGGCCATCGGGCCGACGATCCAGATGATCTCCATCGACTGGCTGTGCGTCGGCGGGTTCGAGCGGTCGACGCGGTTGCCGCGACGGTAGCGGATGCAGAACCCCAGGATGGCCAGGGGGATCATCGTCAGGAAGAACGCCGAGACGCCCACTTCGAAGAGCATCAGCGCGTCGACCTTGGAGGCGATGGCCGACGCCTGTTCCGGGAGCAGGGGGAAGCCGAACATGGGGGTGGTCTACCTTCGTTTCAGGTGCGAGGGGCGCCGTCGGTCGCGGTCGGGTCGACGTCGGGGGGGCCGCCCCCCGCGCGCGTCCGGGCCTCGCGCCGAAACATCAGGAGGAGGTACAGCCCCAGCGAGAGCGCCGTGAGGGTCGCGAACGCGCGGAGCACGCGGACGACCGAGAGGGTGTAGGTTCCGGTCGCCGAGTCGTAGTCGTAGCAGAGCAGGAGCATGGCCGCGATCCTCGACCCGGCGCGGCCCTCGCCGGCGGCGCGGATGGCGGCGTCGAGCTCCTTCGGGGAGTATTCCAGGCCGAAGAGGTACTGCGACGCCTTCCCCCCGGGGGTCAGCACGACGATCCCGGCGGCGTGGGCGTACTGGCCGGTCGCCGGGTTCGGGACGTACTCGAAGCCGACCGAGTCGCACAGGGCGTCGATCGCGTCCTTCTCGCCGGTCAGGAAGGACCAGCCCCCCTCGGTCCCGGGGCGGTCGTACCGCTCCAGGTAGCCGGCCTTCTTGGCGAGGGCCGACTCGGGGGTGTCCTTGGGGTCGATGCTGACGGCCAGGACGTCGAAGTCGATCCCGGCGTCCAGCGGCAGCGGCTTGAGGGCCCGGACCAGGCCGTCGAGGACCTTGTTGCAGAGCAGCGGGCAGCGGTGGAAGACCAGGGCCAGGACGATCGGGCGGCGGCCGAGCCGCGAGGAGAGCTGGACCTCCCGGCCCTCCTCGTCGCGGAACGTCGCGCCCGTCGGGATCTGCGAGCCGAGCTTCTGCTCGAACTTCACCCTCGCCGCGGTCGAGCCGTGGGCCTCGGGGTTCGAGAGGGTCGGCCGCGGCGCGGTCGGGTCGATGGCCTCGAACCGGGCCCGCGAGGGGCTGGTCGGCGCGGGGCCCGCGGCGTCGCCGTCGGCCGCGGCGGCCGGCGGGATCGTCAACAGGAACGAGAGCAGCCCCAGGCGGGCGGCCTTCACGGCTTCACCTCCGGTTGCGGCGCGTCGGCCTTCGCCTCGGCCTCGCCCTGGTCCTCGGCCTCCGCCTTGGTCTCGGGCTTGGCCTCCGGCTCGGCATCCGCCTCGGGGGCGGGGGCCGGCTGGCCGGGGACGCCGATCATGGGGAGCCCGGACGAGCCGGGCCGGGGATGGTACTGGTCGACCGTGCCGACGTCCGGCAGCCCGCGCTCGGCCAGGATGGCCATGGCGCGCTCGATCGGGATGTGCGCCGAGGTCTTCTCGGCGTCGTTCCATCCGTAGGAGTTCAGGCGGGCCTTCGCGGCGCCGATGATCTCGCGGGTCTCCCTGGCGGGATCGTCCTGGAGGGTCGGGCCGGGGGGGGGCGGGTCGGCGGCGAAGCGGTTCGTCAGCGCGACGCGCTCCTTCTCGGCCTCCTCGGCCTTGAAGAGCCGCATGCCGCCGGCGACGACGTAGAACGTGGCGACGAACAGGACCACGAGGAGGCCCATCCAGAACATCACGCCCCGGACGTCCAGGTCGGTGTTCTCGTGCAGCTCCTCGAGCTGGTCGGCGGGCCGGTATTCGCCCTGGGGGATCATGTCCCCCTGGAGCTTGCTGGGGTCGATCTCGCTCATCGGGTCGCTCCTCCCGTGGGCTCGTGGGCGGGGCCGTCGCCGTGGGCGAGGCCGTATTCCTGGGCCGCGACCACCGTGGGGTCTCGCGGCGGGACCAGCGGGGCCGAGGCCAGCCGCCGGAGGAACAGCGCGGTCCAGACGCCGCCGATCCCCACCAGCGACGTCGCGTAGAACGCGACGGCGCCCCAGGGGAACGCGGCCTCGACGCCCGTGCTCCCCGCGGTCAGCGGGTGGCCGGGGATGACCAGCCAGGCGACGTCGACGGCCCGCATGACGACGATCCAGGTGGCGATCGGCAGGACCCACGCCACGTCCCGCTTGTGCTTGCGCTGGAGGAGCGCCAGGAACGGGGCGAAGAACCCGAAGAAGATCAGCCCCAGGGCCACGACGCCCCAGATCCCCCCGATCCGCCGCTGGTACCAGATCACCTCCTCGGGCAGGTTGCCGAGCCAGATGATCAGGAACTGGGAGAACGAGAAGTAGGCCCAGAGCATCGTGAAGGCCAGCAGCAGGTTGCCGGCGTCGTTCAGGCGGCCGACGGTCAGGGCCGTGCGGATGGGCTCGCCGTCCAGGTGCCGCGCGGCGAAGGCGGTCGCGAGGGCCAGGCCCGTCAGCAGCGAGCCGACGGCGAACATGGCGCCGTAGATGGTGGAGTACCACTCGGGGTCGCGGGACATGCCCCAGTCGAACGCCGCGAACGACGTCGTGAGGAACATGACCAGGGTGGCCGGGCCGGCGGCGGCGATCAGGCGGCGGGTGGGGGCGTCGGTCGCCTCCCCGTCCTGCTGGCGCGACCAGGCGTTGACCATGTAGGCCACGGCGGCCCAGATCGCGAAGTAGATCGCCGCCCGGGTGGCGAACCCGGAGGGGGTCAGGTACTTGATGACGTCCACCTTGTGGTGGATCAGCTCGTTGCCCTTGACGATCTCGCCCTGGGTCCAGGCGTAGGTCCAGTTCAGGCCGAAGTAGACCGGCAGGAAGAAGACGGCCATGAGGAGGATCTGCCAGCCGGCCGCCTCGAAGGGGCGACGCAGCGGGACCATCCACGACCCGCCGGCGAGCTGGAACAGCAGGCAGAAGCCCAGGGAGGCGAGGCTGACGCTGGTCCAGAACAGGAAGGCGGCGAGGTAGCCGGGGAAGAAGGCCTCGGGGGCGACGATGGCGCCGACCACGCCCGCGGCCAGGCCCGCGGCGCCGGCCAGCAGGGCCTTGGCGCGGAGGGCGTCGAACCGGGCGGACAGCCCGGCGTCGGCCAGGGCGTCGTTGGGGAAGTGGCTCATTTCCCGGCTCCCTCCAGCGTGCGCTGGTCTTCGGGCGGCAGGTCGGCGGGCTTGGCGCCCTGGCTGAGCTGGAGGGCCCGGATGTAGGCGGCGATCGCCCAGCGGTCCTGGGGGGCGACGCGCGCGGCGAAGGAGTACATCGTGCCGTGGCCGTTGGTGATGACGTCGAAGAAGTGCCCCAGCGGGGCCTCCACGAGGCGCCGCTCGGTGTAGGAGGGGGGCGGGGAGAACCCGCGCTGGACGATCACCCCCCGGCCGTCGCCGAGCTGGCCGTGGCACGGCGTGCAGTAGATGTCGTAGCGCTGGCGGCCGCGGGCGAGCAGCGCCGCGTCGACGGCCAGCGGGCTCTGGGTGGCGAGCCGGCCGTCCTTCATGCCGGTGAGCAGGACCTCGCGGTCCTCGACGGCCGGCAGGTTGCGGGCGTCCTCGCGGGGGACGGTCCCGGCGACCAGGGGCCGGGCCGACGCCCCGTCGGCGAAGAGGGGGCTGGCCTCGTAGGCCTCGTACCGCGGCTGATCGTACATGTCCGTGCAGCCCGTCGCGGCGGCCATCAGCGCGGCGGCGACGGCGGCGGCCAGCGGCCGGGGCCGCGGGGCCGTCGCGCCGCGGGGGCGGGCCTGGGCTCGTGGGGTGTTCGGGTTCATCGTGGCGGGTCGGGTCCGTTGGATGTGGGGTCGGGCCGGGTCGGGGTCAGTACGGGACGACGGAGACCGAGCGGGGCCCGAGTCCCTCCAGGAACGCCAGGGTCGCGGCCGGGTCGAAGCTCGGGTCGTCCGACTGCACGCAGAGGAAGAACCGGTCGTCGGACGCCATGTCGAACCCCGGCGCGTTGAAGACCGGGTGGTACAGCCTGGGGAAGCCGTTGTAGGCCAGCATCCCGAACACCGCGGCGACGGCCCCCCCGAGCACGGTCGTCTCGAACGTGATCGGGATGAACGCCGGCCAGGAGTACAGCGGCTTGCCCGCGATGTTGTGGGGGTAGTAGTACATCGAGGACCAGCATTGCAGCAGGAAGCCGCCGAGGCCCCCGAGCAGGCCCCCGACGAAGACCGTCGGGGCGACGTAGTTGCGCAGGCCCGGCAGCTCCTCGTCCATCCCCTCGACGGGGAACGGCGCGTAGGTGTCGAACGAGACGTACCCCGCGGCCTTGGCGGCCCGCGCCGCCTCGACGAGCCGGTCGGGGTCGTCGAACTCGGCCATCAGGCCGTAGATCGCCGGGTTCTCCCCGGCGTGGGCGGCGGCGGTCATGACTCCCTCCCGGGCGCCTGGGCGCCGTGGTCGTTGGCGTGGTCGTGGCCGTGGTGGGTCTCGTGGAGCAGCTCGCGCATCTCGAAGATGGCGATCGCCGGCAGCGAGCGGACGAACACGAAGATCAGGAACGTGAACAGGCCGATCGTCCCCAGGTACGTCGTGATGTCCCAGATCGTCGGGCTGTAGGGCGCCCACGACGACGGCAGGAAGTCCTCGCTGAGGCTCGTGATCACGATGACGTAGCGCTCCAGCCACATCCCGATGTTCACGAAGATCGAGATCACCCAGAGCGCGATCGCGTGCCGGCGGATCGCCGGGATCCAGAGCAGCTGCGGGATGATCACGTTGCAGAGGATCATCGTCCGGTAGGCGTTGCTGTACGTCCCGAACGGCCGGGCCCGCAGCAGCAGGTATTCCTCGAACGGGTTGCCGCTGTACCAGGCGACGAAGAACTCCATCGCGTAGCCGTAGCCCACGATCATGCCGGTCGCCAGCATGATCTTCGCCATGTTGTCCAGGTGGCGGTCGGTGATGAAGTCCTTCAGCCCGTACCACGCCCGCAGCGGCACGCACAGCGTCACCACCATGGCGAAGCCCGAGAAGATGGCGCCGGCCACGAAGTAGGGGGGGAAGATGGTCGCGTGCCAGCCGGGGATCACGCTGGCCGCGAAGTCCAGCGACACCACCGTGTGCACCGAGACGACCAGCGGGGTCGACATCGCCGCCAGCAGCATGTACGCCGTCTTGTAGCGCGCCCAGTGCCGCCCCGAGCCCCGCCAGCCCAGCGACAGCGCCCCGTAGAACATCGCCAGGGCCCGGTTCTTGGCCCGGTCGCGTAGGGTCGCCAGGTCGGGGATCAGGCCCACGTACCAGAACATCAGCGAGACCGACGCGTACGTCGACACCGCGAAGACGTCCCACACCAGCGGGCTGCGCCACTGCGGCAGCAGGCCCATGGTGCTGGGGTAGGGCATCATCCAGAAGAACTTCCAGGGCCGGCCCATGTGCAGCAGCGGGAAGAGCCCGGCGCAGGCCACGGCGAAGAGCGTCATCGCCTCGGCGAACCGGTTGATCGAGGTCCGCCACTGCTGCTTCAGCAGCAGCAGGATGGCCGAGATCAGCGTCCCGGCGTGGCCGATGCCGACCCACCAGACGAAGTTGATGATCGCCCAGCCCCACATGACCGGGACGTTCACGCCCCAGATCCCGACGCCCTTGAACAGCAGCAGGCCGACGGTCATGCCGAACAGCAGCAGCAGCGACGACGCGGCCCCCATCCCGAGGAACCACCGCCAGTCGGGCGGTCGCCTCAGGACGACGTCGGCGATCGTCGAGGTCACCGTGCCGTAGGTGTGCCCCGGGGCGATGACCGGCGGCAGGGGGTCGCCGCCGCCGGCATGATGGTGGGTCTCAGCCATTCTTCGGCTCCTCGTGCGCCTCGGTCCCGCGGGCCTCGGCCCCGCCGGCGGGGTTGGTCAGCTTGGAGAGGTACGTCGTCCGCGGCAGCGTCCCCAGCTCGCCCAGCAGGGCGTAGTGCCGGGACGACTCCCGCGCCTTCGACACGGCGCTCTCCGGATCCTTCAGGTTGCCGAAGACGATCGCCCGCGTGGGGCAGGCGCCCTGGCAGGCGGTGACGACCTCGTCGCCGCCGATCTTGCCCCCGGCCATCTTGGCGTTGATCCGGGCCTCGTTGATCCGCTGCACGCAGTACGTGCACTTCTCCATCACCCCGCGCATCCGGACGGTGACGTCCGGGTTGTTCAGGAGCTGGAGGCTGGGGGTGCTGTTGTCGGCGTATTGCAGGTAGTTGAACCGCCGGACCTTGTACGGGCAGTTGTTGCCGCAATACCGCGTGCCGACGCAGCGGTTGTAGGTCATCTCGTTGAGCCCCTCGTCGCTGTGCGTGGTCGCCTCGACGGGGCAGACCAGCTCGCAGGGGGCCTTCTCGCAGTGCATGCAGGTCAGCGGCTGGAAGTGGGTCTGGGGGTTCTCCAGGTCGTCGCCCGCGTAATAGCGGTCGACCCGCATCCAGTGCATCTCGCGCGAGTTGAGCACCTGGTCCTTGCCGACGACGGGGATGTTGTTCTCCGCCTGGCAGGCGATCGTGCACGCGGCGCAGCCGATGCAGCGATTCAGGTCGATGGCCATCCCCCAGGCGTAGTCCTCGCTCTGGGTCCCGGGCCATTCGGGGTAGAGGCTGCCGTCGGGATGGGCGTGGTGCTCGTCGTACGGATGGCGATACTCGTCGACGGTCAGGACCTTGAGGACGTCCCGCCGCGCCATGTCGTGGTGATGCTGCGTCACCGCCAGCCGGACCGACCGATTGGTCATCTCGATCGCCAGGCCGGTGGCGGCCCAGGGGGCGTCGGAGCGCCTCAGCAGGTTGGCGTTGAAGCCGATCTTGCCGCCGACGCGCCCGGCCCGCTCCGCCCGGCCGTAGCCGAGGTGGACGGTGACGGTGTCGGCCGCCTGCCCCGGCGTGATCAGGACGGGGGCCTCGACCTGGGCGCCCTGGTACTTCAGGAGGACGACCTGCCCGTCCTTCAGCTTCAGTCGCTCGGCCAGCGCCGGGCTGAACAGGGCGGCGTTCTCCCAGGTCAGCGTGGTGATCGGCTTGGGGAGCTCCTGGAGCCAGGCGTTGTTGGCGTATCGGCCGTCCCAGATGGTCGGGTCGGGGCGGAAGATCAGCTCCAGCGAGCCGCCGATCTCCGGGGCAGTCCAGTCGACCTTGCCCAGGTCCGGCGCGCCGGGGGCCTCGGGCCCGGGGGCCTCGCCGGGGAGCGTGACGACGCCGTCGCGGAGGGCGGCGCGCCAGCTTTTCTCGAAGGTCTCGGCCGGCAGCCTGGTCTTCCAGTAGTTGCGGACCAGCTCGCGGCCGGGGACGCCGACCTCGCCGAGCAGGACGGCCAGGACCTCGACGACGGTCCGGCCCTGGTAGAGCGGGTCGATGAGCGGCTGGACGAGGGCCACCGAGCCGTCGGAGGAGCGGACGTCGCCCCACGACTCCAGGAAGTGGGCCTCGGGCACGTGCCAGTGGGCCAGCGCGCCGGTCTCGTCGTTGTACAGGCCCAGGTGGACCAGGGTCGTGAGCTTCTCGTTCCGCAGGACCTCCTCGAACCGGAGGTCGGCCGGGGCCTCGTACGCCGGGTTGGCGTCGAGGATCAGCAGCGTGTCGACCTGGCCGGCCTCGATGTCCCGCGCGAGCTGGACGAGCGAGGCGTTCTGGTCGGCCGGCGCGCCCTCGGCGGGGGCGTGGAGGACGACGGACGAGCCGATCGCCCCCAGCGCCGCGTTGATGGCGTAGCCCAGGGCGTGGACCTCGGCCGGCTGGGTGTCGCCGACGACCACCACGGCCTTGCCGTTGGCGGCCTTCAGCTCCTCGGCGAGGGCCGAAATCCTGGCCTCGTGCGCCTGGGCGCGGCCGAGCGGGACGTCGGGGGCGCCGGCGATCCCGAGGCCCCTGGCCAGGGCCGCGGCCACGGCGAGCACGTCGGCCGAGGCGACGGGAGTGCGGTGGTCGGCCGCCGCGCCGGTGACGGTGGGGGTGGGCTCGAAGGCGTGGAGCCGCAGCATGGTCCCCGCGTCGGGGTCGCGGCGGTCGGCGTACTCGCGGGCGAGCCGGACCGAGGAGGGGCCCCAGCGGAGGAAGTCGGCGTCGAGCGCCACGACGACATCGACCCCTTCCAGCCTGTAGGAGGGCTCGAAGGCCCGGCCGAAGGCCAGTTCGGCGCCCTTGCGGGCCCCGTCGCGGGTGACGGGCTCGTAGCTGTGCCAGACCAGCTCGGGCATCGCCTCCTTGAGCCGCCGGAGCTGGTCCAGGACGGTCGGGGAGGAGACGGAGCGGGTGAGGATCCGCAGGCCGGCGCCCTTGGCGGCGATCTCGCGGGCGCGGAGGTCGACGGCGAACCGCAGGAAGTTCTCCCACGTCCCGACGCGGCCCCGATTGACGACGACCTGCGAGCGGTCGGGGTCGTAGAGGGCCAGCGCCTCGGCCTGGGCGAACGGATCGGTCGCGCCCCGGCTGGCGGGGTGGCTAGGGTTCCCCTCCACCTTGATCGGCCGGCCCATCTGGCTCTCGACCAGCAGGCCCAGGCCGTCGCCGCCCGAGGGGGAGGCGGTGGCGAAGAACAGGGGCTTGCCCGGCACGATCTGCTCGGGCTGGTCGACGTAGGGGACGATCTTCTCGGCGGGCTGGACGCCGCAGCCGGTCACGCCGGCGAGGGCCAGCGAGGCGCCCATGACGGTCATGAAGTCGCGGCGGCCGACCTCCCCGAGGCCGTAAATGGCGGCCTGGGCGCGGGCGGCGGCGTTGGCGGCCCGGCCGGCGGCGGCGTCGGGGTCGGCCAGCTCCTCCAGGCTCCGCCAGACGCGGGGGGGCTCGGGCTGGGCGGCCCCCTGGACCAGCTCGTCGAGGGTGAGGGGGCGGGCGAGGTCGTCGGTCTGTGGTTTCATCATCGGTGACAAATCGAGCAGTTCGTCAACTGGCCGACCTCCACGTGGGACTTCGGTTCCGCCTCGCGAGCCGCCTCCAGCTCGCTCCCCTTGGGGGGCGTCCAATCCATCACGAACACCTGGTCCTTGGGGCGGAGCCGGGGCTCCGGGTCGCGGTGGCATTCGAGGCACCACTCCATCGTCAGCGGCTCCTCGCGCCAGGCCAGGGGCATGTTGTCGACCCGGCCGTGGCACTCGGCGCACCCGACGCCCTTCTGGACGTGGACGCCGTGGTGGAAGTAGACGAAATCGGGCAGGTCGTGGACACGGTTCCACGCCAGGGGCTTCCGCTCGGTGTAGCTGGCCCGGACCGGCTCCAGCATGGGGCTGCCCGCCCAGATCTGGGAGTGGCAGGTCATGCAGGTGTGCGTCGGCGGCAGGCCGGCCGACGCCGAGGTCTCGACCGACGTGTGGCAGAAGCGGCAGTCGATCCCCAGGCCCTTGACGTGGTGCTCGTGGGAAAACTGCACGGGCTGCTCCCGGACCACCCCCACCTGAGTCTGGTAGGGGGAGCGGACCAGCAGCATCATGGTGCCCAGCAGCGCCGCCGGCCCGGCCGCGAGGCCGAACAAGACCACGCGCGAGAGCGTGTTGGCACTCGGGTGGAAGACCTGGGGCATCGCTCGTCTGTCCTGTATGTGGCTAGGGAAATCGAATCGGACCCGACAGGCTATCCCATCGGCCCTCGCGTCGCAACCGAACCGGCCGCGCGGCGGCGCATGCCCGCCCCCCCGGCGGTGGCCCGGGGCGCGGGGGGGTCGAGGAGACGGCCGATCCCGGGCGCGGCCGTCGCGTGGCGTGCGCGGCGCGGGCCGGATGGATCGGCGCCGCCCTCGCGACGCCGAGGCGCGTCCGCGCCGTCGGCTCGCCGGGGGCGACGGCCCTCGGGGAAGCAGGTCGACAAGTTACCTTCAAACGTCGGGCTCGCGCGGACTGGCCCCGGCCCGGACGCCCGGGCCGACCGTCGGCGGTCACGTGGTGCGACCCGAGTATACGATCCGTTCCGACGGAACTGTAGAGGGTTCTGCGGAAGATTTCCCGCCTCCTCCCTCTCCAACCCTCCCGGCGTCGCCGAAATCCCCGAAAATTCCGATGGTTCCGCCGATCCCGCCGAGAGCGAACCGCCGCCCTAGAATCCCTCCCGCGCCTCGGGAGCGCCTACGCCCATCGGCCGAGGTCACTCGGCCGTCAAACTCCCCCCGACCGCGAACGCCACGGACCCGCGAACATGACCCCCAAGATTGGACCTTCGCGATGCTGGTCAATCAGCCTCGAACAAGGGCACTCGATCGCACCCTCGGCACAGCGTCCGATAATGGGGGGGGCAGTACATGAAGCCGCGAGGCATGAAGTCAAAGCCAGCCTGGATCCTTCACGACCCTCCGGCCGGCATGAAAGCGGCCTATTGCGACACTTGTCATAGGTAGGTACGATCGAGCGTCGTTGGCGGGTCGTATTCTTCGGCGACCTTGGCCGGCCGACTGTCGCCTCGAGGGAGGTCCGATGCCACCGGATCGCGCAACCGGCCCCGCTCGCGTCTGGCGGAGACGGATCTCGGGCCTGGCGCTCTGCGGCATCCTGCTGGCTGGCATGGTCGTCCGCCTGTGGGAGACGTACCTGCCTCCGTCGCCCGAGCGTCCCTTCTACGCGCCGGGGGGCCAGGCTACCGATCCGGCCGTGGCGTTCGTCCGGCCGGAGCCGATCGATCCGCATCGGCTTGAGGAGCGAGTTCGCGAGACGGCCCGGGCGGTGCTGCCGGCGGTGGTGGCGGTCGCGAGCTCGTCGGACGGACCATCGGCGAAGGATTACGCGTCGGGGGTAATCGTCACCGCCGACGGGCTCGTGCTGTCGCAGTGGCACGTCAGCCACAAGAATGAATCCCAAGGCGTCGAGACGTCGAGAACTCCGGGCGACCGGACGACGATCATCCTCCACGACGGCCGCGAGCGTCCCGCCGAGTTGCTGGGCGCCGACCGGTCTCACGACGTCTCGCTGCTTCGGTTGCTCGACCCCGGCCCGCATCCGCACGTACCCATCCGGCCCGAGGTCCCGGTCGCGGCGGGTGATTGGGTGCTCAAGATCGGCCATCCGCTCGGATACCAGAAGGGCCGGCCCGCGCCCGTGCGGCTCGGCCGCGTGACCTGGGGGACGGCGGAACTCTTCGGCGCCGAGAGCATGGTCGTCGGCGGCGATTCCGGCGGCCCGTACTTCGACCTCGATGGGAGATTGCTCGGGATATTGTGCGGCACCAACGGATACCCGGCGCGAAGGTATCGCGACGACATGGACGCCTTCCAGCGCGCGGGGCAGTTTGCCCTGTGTCGGGTGACGGGCGTCCGGAGGATCGACTCCCTGCTCGACGCGATGCTCGGCGGCGAGGTCGCGCCGGACGACGGCCGGCGGAGCGAGCGGTTCGAGCGCGTATTCGCCGCGAGCCCACGCCTGCGGCCCGCGGACTTCACCCAGGGGCCGGCATCGTTGGCCCGGTATCGATCGGCCGTCGAGCCGGCTCGCGAGAGCGTCGTCGCGATGCTGAACGAGGGGGTCGCGGTCGGCCTGGGTACGATCGTCGGTGCCGAGGGGTGGGTCGTCGCCAAGGCCAGCGTCCTGCCCCCCCGGCCGACCTGCCGTCTGCCGGGGGGCCGGGTCGCGACCGCAAGGGTGGTCGGCGTCGATCCGGCCTTCGACCTGGCCTTGCTCGCCGTGCCGGCGACGGGCTTGAGGCCGGTGCGGTGGGCCGACGACCTCGACCCCCAGGCGGGGACGATCCTGGCGGCGGTCGGTGCCGAAGGGCCCCTGGCGGTCGGCGTGGTCAGCGTGCCGCGCCGCCACCTGGAAGTGTCCGCTCGTCCCGCCGAGCCGCCGCCGTTGCGGCTCCCGGCCGGCCCTCCGTACATCGGCGGGGCCTGGAGGACGACGGGCGGTTGGTCGCTTCGCGCCGCGATCGGCCTGTCGCGGGAGGGCCGTTTTCACGTGGCGAACGTCGAAGGGCTGGCCTATTCGGCCGGCGTCCGGCCGGACGATCTCCTCGTCGGCCTCAACGGCCGATCGATCGCGGCGGTGGAGGACATGCTGAATGCGGTCGACGGCCTGCGGAGCGGGGACGTCGTGCCGGTCCGCCTCGAGAGGGCCGGGAGGACGATGGACCTTGCCCTCCCACTGGGGCCGGATTCGTACGGCGACCAGAACAACCACCGAGCCGATGGATTCCCCACCGTGATCGAATGCGCCATACCGTTCTATTCGTACGAGTGCGGAGGCCCCGTCGTGGACCTTGAGGGGCGAGCCGTCGGGGTGACGATCGCCCGGACCGGCGCGCACGGCGGGATGATCGCGCCGGGCGACCGCGTGCGGAAGCTGCTGTCCGATTTGAAGGGCGGACGACCAACCGACGGCTGGGCCCGGGCACGCACGCCCGGCGGGTGACGGATCGGCCCCGCGCCCCCGGCTCACGCGATACAATCGCTACGAACCCACGTCCTCGAACATAACGCCCATTATCGGACGCTAGGCTGGACCCGAGATTCTCAGTGTCCGCGGCCCTGTCCTGGGCAGAAACCGGATCGGACTGGCGAATCGTCTGGTGAACCTGTCTTGGTGGTTTGGTATCCAGTTCGACCGACCGATAATCGTACATGTTAAGGGGGGGTTATCCCGCACGAAGGCGAGGTCGCTGAAATAGGGCTAAACCCCTCGCCGGGCGAAGGGCAACGCCCCGGACATGTCGATGCCGCCTGTCGGCGAACGGGGTAGGATGACTTGATTCGCGTCCCAGATTCGGAGGGTCCATGCTCAGCCCTTATCTCAACGCCTGGCTCCTCGCGGTCGCTCTGTCCTTCTTCCTCTTCGCCTACCTGCTGGAGGAGGCCCTCGACCACCTCTGGGCGAGGCGTTGGCCGCGCACCACCGGCAAAGTCGTCGAGTCGACCGTCGAAGAGAGGCGGGGCGAGTCGGGGCTCAGGGGGTCCTTCACGCCCAGGATTCGCTTCGTGTATGACGCGGCCGGCAAGGCGTGGGAAAGTCGTCAGTTCGCATTCCATGTCTGGGCCGGCTCGCGGGGGCGAGCCGAGTCGACCGTCGCCCGGTATCCCGTCGGTTCGGTCGTGACCGTCTATTTCCATCCTGATCGCCCGGAGAATGCCGTCCTGGAGCCCGCGAAGGCCTGGTTGTCGGTCGCGGTCGCGGCCTGGTTTGGACTAATTTTCCTCGTCTCGGTCGCGGCGTGGCTCGGGGCTTCTCGGGCAGCGGCCTAGGCCGACTTTGACCGTGCGGACTCGGACATCAGGGGCACCCCGAGACGGTCCCCTCGGCCGTCGCCGCGCCTCGCCGGCCGGGTAAGCCGAGGGCCGCGGCCCGTCGGAACAATAAAATCCTGTTCATGCCCAAGAACATTATCCCCAGTACCGAACTCGCCATGCTCGGGTACTTCAGGTCATCCTAGACGCGGTCGAGCCGACGACGCTCGTCGTCGGCTGACCGATGGGTCGTCGAGAGTGATGGAATCGCGAGCGATCGAGTCGGGAGGCCGCGGGATCGCGCCCACGGCGCGCTTCGGGCGGACGAAACCCGGTGACGGTTCCGGGCTTCGGGGCGATCAGCCTTCGGCCTCCGATCAAGGGCGGCGCATCCGACCTGGCTTCCATGGCCGGCCGGAGCCGGGGACGGCGGGCGCGCCTGGCGTGTCCCGGGGGATCCCGGCTCGGCGGAGGATCGTGTTCGAATCGCCGCCGGGCAGGCCATCTCCGTCGCCGTCGACGGCGTACCCGCGCGCGTCGGTGACGGACGCGGTGACCGTCAGTCGCAGGGGCTCCGCCCCGAGCCGGGCGTGCCGCGGGACGAGGACGACCGCGCGGCCGGCCGCGTCGTAGCTCGCCGACCGAATCGGCACCGCGCGATCGTCGCGGGTCCCGAACCGACCGTCGCGGCCGGCCCGGACGAGCCGATAATTGGCGAGCGACCGCGCCGTGTCGGGGTCGAGGTTGGCGCTCCAGGCGACGCGGATCGCCGCCAACGCCCCGCCTTGCCTCAGGTCGACGGCGACCGATTGTACAGTCGTGTACGGCTCGGGCGGCGGGGGCGGCGGCGGCGGGGCGGGCGGGCTGGTGGCCGCGGCGAGCACGATCGTGGCGGCCGAGGGCGCGCCGAGCGCGCCGACGGGATCCGTCAACACGACCCCGATCAGGCGGCCGGATCGGCCGGCGGCGTCGCCCAGGATCGGCACCGTGAATGAAGCGGTCGTCTGGCCGAGGGCGAAGCGGAGGACCCCGCGAACTGGCGCGTAGTCGACCCCCGGGACGGCGTCGCCGCCGATGGTCGCGTATTCCACCGTCACGCCGTCGGATCGGGCCTCGTCTCGCTCCACCGTGACGGTCGCCAGGCCCGACGCCGGGTCGACCACCACCTGGGCGTCTCGGAACCGGAACGTCGAGGGCGACTCGTCGTCGAGGATCGTCAGCACGGACGCGGGGTCGCCGAGGGTCGCCGGGCCGGCCGGCGCCGACAGGGAGAGGCCGACGGTCCGAGTCCCGTCCACGCGGAAGTTGCCCGCGACCGGCACGACGAACGTCGCCGTCGTGGACCCGGGCGGGATGGTCAGCACGCCGGAGACCGCCGTGTAATCGACGCCCGGGGTCGCCGTGCCGCCCGCGGTGGCGTAGCTCACGGACACGGGGACGGTCGTCGGCCGCGAGATGCGCACGGTGATCACGGCCCCGGTCGCGCCGAGATCACCCTCGTGGACGCTCGCGTCCTCGATGGCGAGGGTCACCGACGGCGGCGCGTCCGGGAGGGCGCGGAAGACCAGGACCCGGCCGGCGGCGTAGTCCGTCGCGACGACGTCGGGCTTCCCGTCCCCATCGATGTCGCCGACGGCGAGGTGGCTGGCGTCGTCCCGCGGGCTGAAATCGAGGACGTTGTTGAAGGTCCCGTCCCCGGCCCCCGGACGCGCCACCAGCCCCCGGGAGGTCGCCATCAGCAGGTCGAGGTGGCCGTCGAGGTCGAGGTCGACGAGCGCCGTCTCGAAGGGGTAGTCGGCCGTCGGCGGATGATGCGGGTCGGGGCCGACGGTGTAAATGAACGGGCCTTCGAGGCCGTCCCGGCCGTCGTTCAGGAAGACGCTGACGAAGTTGTTGGCCGTGTTCGAATGGACCACGTCCGGGCGGCCGTCGCCGTTCACGTCCCCCGCGGCCACGAAGGCGCCCCCCCCTCCCGAGGCGGTGTGGGATGAGCGAGACGGGAACCCGGCCGGGCCCTGGTTGAGATAGATGTATACCTGGAAATAGCCGGACACGAGGATGTCGGGCCTGCCGTCGCCGTTCATGTCGGCGATGGCGACGCCGTTGGCCTGATCGTTGAGGCCGAGGCCGACGGCCGAGGCGAACGCGCCGTCGCCGCGGCCGTAGAGCAGGCTGACGTCATTGCCCTGGTTGCCGACGACGAGGTCGAGGGCACCGTCCCCATCGAGGTCGGCGACCGCCACCGAGCGCGGCCCGCCGCCGACGGCGTAATGGGTCCGGGGGCCGAACGTCCCGTCGCCCCGCCCCAGCATCACGCTGACGTTATTGGACTTGTAGTTCGTGACGATCAGGTCGGTCCGCCCGTCGCCGTCGAGGTCCGCGGCGGCCAGATCCACGGGGCCCGAACCCGCGGCCACCGTCCCGAGCGCGACGAAGGTCCCGTCGCCGCGGCCGAGCGAAATGCCGAGCCGGTTGGAGTCGATCTCCGCCACCGCAAGGTCGAGAATCCCGTCGTTGTCGAAGTCGGCCAGGGCAATCCCCTGCGCCCTCCCATCGGTCGGAATCCGCGTCGGCCCGGAGAAGGCGATCGCCAGGAGGCGTCGATCTTCCAGGGATTCAAAGGTCGGGCGCGCGCGGCGGGGTCGGGTGGCCTGGACTAACCGATCTTGGCGTGGACGCGGCATCGGAAGGTACTCGGAGAGGACTGCCCAAGCCACTATACCGATCGATGTTTCAAGAGCGCTCGGCTTGGTTGCCATGCATCCTATCACGAGAGGGTCGTGATGTCACAATCCCGAAATGGTCGGCATGGATGGCGGCGCGAGATCTCCCATTCAAGCGGTTTATCAATGTGTCCAATGATGTTTCGACGCGCGCCGACGAATCAAGAGGAGGACGGTTCGCCTGGATTCGGGTCGGCCCGCGTCCTAGAACTGCACGATGACGTCGAAGGCGAGCGTGAGCTGGCCGCCTCGGGTGCCGTCGTCGTACGGCGTCGTGAATTGGGCCCAGTCGTAGCGGATCTCCGGGCGAATCCAGAGGGCCGGCCTCGGCTTGCATATCAGCCCGTGGGTCATCTCGTAGTACGTGTCGGCCGCCGGCAGGACGAAGCCGTTGTCGTCGCGGAAGACCTCGATCCGCGAGACCGCGGTGACCTTCGGCGTGGCCTCGAAGAGCAGCCAGTGGGCCCCGCCGTAGTAGCTGATTCGCCCGGGCTTCCCCCCGGGACCGAAGCCCACCACGTTCCCCTGCGTGACGAAGGCCGCCTCCATCGCCTGCGTCCACCGTTTCTTCTCCCCCCACTTCCGGGTCGCCACCGTCGAGTGGTAGACGAGCGTGCTCCGGCCGTAGAAGGGGTTCCTCCGGCCCGCCAGCTCCGGGCTCGTGTAGGCCCCCACCGGCAACGTCGGCACCTGCTGGGGGTCCGTCGAGGGGAAGAACGGCAGTTGGTTGGGGCCCACCAGCGTCATCGACGAGAGCGTCGTGCGCCCGTCCGCCGAGTTCCAGTTGACCCCGCCCAGATAACTGTAGCGGTAATTGCTGTTAATCCAGCGGTCGGCCCCGTTCACGGCGCCGTTGACGAGCGTGAGCCGTTCGCCCAGTTGCAGGCTGGTGAGGGCCCCGAAGAAGGTGAACGGCGTGAAGTTGAGGATATACGGCACCGACAGGAGGGGCCGCTTCACCGCCATGACCGACTCGAACCCCGCGGGCGAGTAGAAGCGGCCCCCCTTGACGCCGAGGGCCACATTCTCGCCGAGGGGCAGGCGGGCCTCGCCGTAGAGCTGGGGGAAGTCCACCCCGGCGAAGCCCCGGGGCGTGAAGGCGCCGTCGAAGAGCCCGAACGACTTCGTGAAGAGCCAGTCGTTGCCGAGGAGGGTGTCGACCCGGAAGCCCAGGTTGGCCCGGTCCCCCGTCTCCACCGGGTCCTCGACCACGAGGTAATACTGGTTCCCCTGCCACTCGTTGGCCAGGCGGTTGGGGAAGACGGTGACCGTACTCCGGTTCCTCGGGTCGATGCCTGGGGTGCCGGTGTAGCTGTTCTGGAGCCATCCGTAGACGGTGACCGGGGCCTCGTCCAGGCCCAGGAGCTTCGCCAGGGCCTTGGTGTCGGCTCCCTCGGCCTGGGCCGCCTGCCCGGCGGTGGGGGCGACCGTCGCCGCCGTCGGTTCATCCAGCCCGCCGGGCCCCGGGCTCGGCGCGGATCTCGGTCCCCCGGCGGGCGCCGACGCGGACAACGAACGCGGGGCTCCCGCCGCTTCCTGGGCGAAGGCCGGCGCGCCCGGCAGGGCCAGGAGCGCCAGATGACCCACCACGAGCCATCGCCAGCCGGGCATGCCCATGTCTCTGCCGACGAAAAATACCGGTTCCCACGACTCTATGGTCGGCCAGAAATCCCGCAGGCTCGACAGAATCGACCGGACCGGCCCGTGGAATCGACGTGGGCAGGCCCCAGCTCGGTCCGGCTATGAGGGACGGCCCCAAGCAGGCTTGACGTGCCGTCCACCTGCCTGGGGTCCGGGGGACATGCTCCCCTCCGGGGACCATCCGCGCGGACGGCGTTGATATCACGCCGGCCCGATGCTCTTCGGCGACTAGGTTCTGTCTGGCGGCTCGATGAGTCGGAAGCAACGGCGGATCATGGCGAGCTTGACCATGGCCAGGAAGTTCACGGCGAGCTTCTCGAACCGGGTGGCGAGCCGGCGGTTCTCCTTCAGCCAGAGGATGCACCG
>NZ_JBBCIR010000057.1:0-30637 GCF_037189885.1 Paludisphaera sp. | reverse complement strand
CGGGCGTTCGCCAAGGCCAAGCAGTTCCGCCGCTTCGCCACCAGGTATGAGAAGCTCAGGGACGTCTACCTCGGCGTCGCCCGGATCGTCTTCGGCTTCATCCACGTCCGGAAGCTCGCCCAATCCGTCAACACGGCCTAGGCTCTCCGAGGACGGGGGCGGGTTCGACCATCGAATCGTTTGGCTGTACCAAGCCAGACGGATCGCGCCTGTGCGTGCTGCGCGGGACGAGACGGTCGGGCCGTGGAAAAATCGGAATCATAAAATCCGATCGCCTCGGGGGCGGAGTGTGGGGAGATGGAGGGAGCTCGGTCCCTCGGCTCCTTGGCAATCCGATCCGTAGCAGCATGGAAGCCAGGGACGGCGTCCCTGCGCCCCGAGCTATAACGTCCGGCAGGATGTGAAACGTCGGAATCTCCGTTTAATCCCCCCCCCCCTCCTCGCCGAGTGGGAGGAGGGGGCGTTTCAGATCGCGACGCCGGCCGATCGGGCCGGCGATGCCCAAAAGGACCGGTCGGTTTCATACTCGAAAACGACGAACGAACCCAAGTTTGAGTCGTGTTGAAGGCGTTTTCTGTAAGGGGTTGCGTCTTGAGTTTAGGAGGCGAGGCTCTCGCGAACGAAGCCGTTTATCGATGGGCTCGATCCTCGGGCTACGCCGACTTCGCCGGATCCAGGGCGACCTTGATCCAGCCGGCCTTGCGCTTGTCGAACATCTTGTAGGCGGAGATGACGTCGGTCATGGGCTCGACCTCGGTCAGCACCTTGAGGGGGTCGACCTTCCCCTCGCGGACGACGTCGATGAGCCGGGGGATGTACTTGCGATGCGGGCAGTTGCCCATCCGCACCGTGAGGTTCTTCATCATGGCGTCGCCGATGGGGAACCGCGTCATGCTCTCGGGATAGACGCCGATGATGGAGAGGGTGCCGGCCTTGGCGAGCGCCTGCACGGCCCAGGTCAGCGCCAGCGAGGGGGCGTCGCCGGGGGTCCACTGGCCGGTCCAGGTCGCCCCGGAGCCCTGGAGCTGGATCTCCTTCTGTTCCTCCTTGAATTGCGACTTCATGGCCTTCGCCTCGGCGTACGCGGGGCCCCGCTCGGGCGCGTAGGCGTCCACCCCCACGGCGTCGATCGCCCGGAAGACGCCGATGCCGTCGGTGGCGTCGCGCATCTTCAGGACGGGGTGCTCGGCGTTGAAGTCGATCGTCTCGGCGCCCAGCTCGCGGGCCTTCTCCAGCCGGTCGGGCAGCGTGTCCACCGCGAAGACCCGCCCCGCGCCCAGCAGCCGGGCGCTGAGGATCGCGAACAGGCCTACCGGCCCGCAGCCCAGGACGCAGACCGAGTCCCCCGGCTTGATCTCCGCCAGGTCGGCCCCGAAGTAGCCGGTCGGGAAGATGTCGGACAGCAGGATGGCCTGGTCGTCGGTCATCTCGGACGGCAGCCTCACAAGCGTCGCGTCGGCCAGCGGGACGCGGGCGTACTCGGCCTGGAGGCCGTTGATCGGCCCGGTGGTCTTCGGGCCGCCGAAGAACGCCGTGCCGGCCTGCTTGCCGTTGGGGTTGGCGTTGTCGCACTGCGACTGATAGCCGCTCTCGCAATAGGAGCACTTCCCGCAGCAGATCGTCGAGGGGACGATCACCCGCTCGCCGACCTTGAAGTCGCGGACCCACGCCCCGACCTCCTCGATCACCCCGACCCCCTCGTGGCCGAGGACCGTCCCGGGGACCATCCCCGGCATGGTCCCGCGCACCATGTGGAGGTCGGTCCCGCAGATGGCGCTGGCGGTCAGCCGGACGATCGCGTCGGTCGGCTTCTCGATCTTCGGCTGGGGGACGTCCTCAAGGCGGATGTCCCCCAGGCCGTGGAAAACGACGGCTTTCATGCTCATGTCCTCGGTCGTTAAAGGCCGGCGTCCGTCGACGTCAGATCAGCGGCTTGCCCCCGGTGACGGCGATCGTGGCCGCGGTGACGTAGCTGGCCTGGTCGGAGGCGAGGAAGACGAACGCCGGCGCCACCTCCACCGGCTGCCCGGCGCGGCCGAGGGCGACGTTCTTGCCGAAGTTCTCGACCTTCTCCGGCGGCATGGTGGCCGGGATCAACGGCGTCCAGATCGGCCCCGGGGCGACGCAGTTGACGCGGATGCCGCGCTTGCCCAGCATCTGGGCGAGCCCGTTCGTGAAGTTCTGGATCCCCGCCTTGGTCATCGCGTAGGGGAGCAGCTCCGGGCTCGGCGAGTCGGCCTGGATGGACGTGGTGTTGATGATCGATCCCCCCTCCGGCATGTGGGGGACGGCCGCCTTGGACAGCCAGAACATGGCGTAAAGGTTCGTCTTCAGCGTGCGGTCGAATTCCTCGGCGCTGATGTCCTCGATCGAGTCGCGAGTCATCTGGAAGGCCGCGTTGTTGATCAGGACGTCGACCTTGCCGAACTCCTTCACCGCCCGATCGATGATCGCCCGGCAGTGCGACTCATCGCGGATGTCCCCCGAGACGGCGACGCACTTGCGGCCGGCGGCCTCGACGACGCGGACGATCTCCCTCGCGTCCTCCTCCTCCCGCTCCATGTAGGAGATGAGGACGTCGGCCCCCTCGCGGGCGTACGCCAGCGCCACGGCCCGGCCGATGCCGCTGTCCCCGCCGGTGATGACGGCCGATTTCCCCTTCAGCTTGCCCGACCCCTCGTAGCTCTTCTCGCCGTAATCGGGCGCCGGCGTCATCTCGGATTCCAGCCCGGGCACCTCCTGTTGCTGGGGCGGGTGGGGCGGCTTCGGGCCTTTCTCGCGCGGATCCTGGGACATATCGGGCTCCTCGACGGCCGCGTGGCGGCCGGGTCTCCTGGTGGGCTTCATGGGGATGAGGTCGGGGCGGAGGCCTGGCGGCCGAGGCCCGCCCGGATGAGGCGTCGTGGAGGCAACAGGTGTGCCGGCCGCGCGTGGGCGGCCCTCCTCCAGCAGGCGAATCCCGCGCTCCACGGACGCCGGCGCCGGGCGACGCTCGCGGAGCGCCCGGCGGAGCCCTCGGAGCGCGGCGGCCAGGCCGCGCCGGCCCTCCCGGCTGGTCGTCGCCGCCAGCGTCGCCCGCAGCGCGGCCGGGACGGGGCGTCGAGTCCAGGCGAACCAGAGGTCATTCCGGATGACGTTGACGCGACGATCGGCGTGGTCGCGGATCGGCGAGGGGTGGTGGTGGACGGTCAACTCCGGGACGTAGCAGATCCAGCCCCCTCGCGACGCGACGTCCACGGCCAGTAGCCTCTCCTCCCCGCCGACGCCGAGCCGTTCTCCGAAGCCGCCGGCCTCCAGGAACGCCGAGCGCCGGACGACCGCCGCGCAGGCCAGGAAGCCCAGCAGCGAGGGGCCTGGCATCGAGTTCTCGCGGGGCAGGGGGCTCCGCGCCAGCTCGTCGCAGATCGGATCCTCCCGACACTCCTCGCCGACGAGGACGCGCGCCGCGACGATCGCCAGCCGCGGGTGGGCGTCGAGGAGGTCGGCGGAGCGGCGGAGGCTCCCGGGCTCCCACCAGCTGTCGTCGTCGCAGAACGCGACGTAAGGCGCGTCGACCCGCCGGACGCCGATCGTCCTCGCCCCCGCCCCCAGATTCCGATCGAGCGGGACGACCTCGACCGACGGGAACCGCGCGGCGACGGCGTCGACCGTGCCGTCCGTCGAGCCGTTGTCGACGAGGACGATCGCGGGGCGCTCGGGCAGGCCGCTCATCGCGCCGAGGCTCCTCAGCGCCTCGTCGCGCCGGTCCCGGGTGATCATCACGACGGCCACCCGCCGATCGGGCTCGCCGTCGGGCCGCGCGGACCTGATCCATCCTTCGACCGGCGTCGTCATGTCGCGCCTCCACATTCCGGGCCGTCCCGCCCGTGAGCCCCTTCAAGCCCCATGCCGGCGCCCTCGACGCTCGCGAGATCGGCCGGGAGAGACGCCAGGCGCGGGACCCGCCATCGCAGCGATCCGGGACGGACTCGCGGGCATCGCGCCACGCGCCGGGAAGGGCGCTTCCCACGTCCAAGCGGCCCGCTTCCCCGGCCAGGTCCGCCCGCGGGCGAGGGGAACTGCGCCGACCATGCGGGTTTTACTCTAATGCCAATGAGGATGTTTCCTATATAAAAAGATGATTTATTCATTGTGTCTCCCATCCGGCCGGTGTCGGCATGCCGGTTGCGAATTGCGAACGTCCGATATCGGCTGTCTTGTGAAGAATAATTGACTGTTGATGTGGGGCCGGCGTCGCGTCTTCGGGCGCCGGGTTCGACGAGGCGAGGGCGCCGATGTTCCAGGCCGCGCGGATGTCCGGGGAGAGGACGGAGGGGGACGACGCCGAATTCGCGCCGCCCGGCCCGGGGCGGGGCCTGGCGAGCCGGATCGCGGCGGCGAGGAAGGTGGCCGTGTTCCGGGCGCTGAAGCTGGGGGACATGCTGTGCGCGGTCCCGGCCCTGCGGGCGCTTCGCGCCGGGCTCCCGGACTCGGAGATCGTCCTGGTGGGGCTCCCCTGGGCGCGCGAGTTCGCGGCGCGGTTCACGGCCCATATCGACGGCTTCCGCGAGTTCCCCGGCCATCCGGGGCTCCCGGAGCGGACGCCGGCGCCGGGCGAGATCGAGCGATTCTTCGGGCGCATGGAGGGCGAGGGGTTCGACCTGGCGCTCCAGATGCACGGCTCGGGCGTGGTGTCCAACGGCGTGACGGCGGGCTTCGGGGCGGGGCTCGTCGCCGGGTTCCTCGCCCCCGGCCACCCGCCTCCGGGGCCGGGCCTGTTCGTGGATTATCCGTCGCGCGGCCTGGAGTCGCGGCGGCTGCTGGCGCTCGTCGAGGCGATGGGGATCCCGTCGCGGGGGGATCATCTGGAGTTCCCGATCTCCGAGGAGGAGCGAGGACGCGCCGCGACGCTGCTCGCCGATCGCGGCCTCGCCGGCCGCCCGTTCGCCTGCGTCCACCCGGGGGCGAGCGTCCCCGAGCGGCGCTGGCCCTCCGACCGATTCGCGGCCGTGGCCGACGCGCTGGCCGAGCGAGGGCTGGCCGTCGTCCTGACGGGCTCGGCCGACGAGGCGTGGCTGACTCGGGAGGTCATGGGCCGGATGAAGTCCCCCGCGGTCGACCTTGCCGGGGCGACGCCGATCGGGGAGCTGGGCGCCGTGATCGCGGCGTCGCGGATCCTCGTCTGCAACGACACCGGGGTCTCGCACGTCGCCGACGGCCTGCGCGCGCCCAGCGTCGTCATCTCCACCGGCGACAACCCGGCGCGCTGGGCTCCCGTCGATCGGGGACTCCATCGGGTGCTATGCCGGGAGTCGGGCGTGGCGGTCGAGGACGTCGTCGCCGAGGCCGCGCGACTGTTGGCGAGGGATGATATATGAGCCGGCCATTGCGCGTCTTGACCTGGCATGTCCACGGCAACTATCTGCTCTACCTCTCGCGGGCGAGGGTGGAATTCCTGCTCCCCGTCGCGCCGGGGCGGCCCGGCCACGGCGGCCGGGGTGACGTCTTCCCGTTCCCCGACCGGGTCCGCGACATCCCGGCGGAGTCGGTCCGCGACGCCGAGTTCGACTGCGTCCTCTTCCAGAGCCGGCGCAACTATCTGGAGGACCAGCACGAGATCCTCACGGACGCGCAGCGGGCCCTGCCGCGGATCTACCTGGAGCACGACCCGCCGCGGGAGCACCCCACCGACACCCGACACCCCGCGGCCGACGACGACCTGATGATCGTCCACGTCACGCCGTTCAACGCGCTGATGTGGGACTCGGGCCCGGCGGAGTCGCGCACGATCGAGCACGGCGTGTTCCTCGCGGAAGACGCCCGCGCGACGTGCGAGCTAAGCCGCGGGATCGTGGTCGTCAACAACCTCGCCAGGCGGGGCCGCCGGCTCGGGCGGGACGTCTATGAGAAGCTCCGGGGCGAGGTCCCGCTGGATCTGGTCGGGATGGATTCCCCGGCGATGGGGGGGCTGGGGGAGATCGATCCCCGCGAGCTGGCCCGCTTCGAGGCGCGCTACCGGTTCTTCTTCAACCCGATCCGCTACACCAGCCTCGGCCTCGCGGTCATCGAGGCCATGATGGTCGGGCTGCCGATCGTGGCCCTGGCGACGACCGAGATGGCGACGGCCGTCGACGACGGCGTGACGGGCTTCCTGTCCAACGACCCGGACGCCCTGATCGCGCCGACGCGGGCCCTGCTGGGCGATCGGGGGCTCGCCCTGGAGATGGGCGGGCGCGCCCGCGAGGCCGCGCGGGACCGATTCTCGATCGAGAGGTTCGCGAGCGAGTGGGAGGCGACCTTCGCGACGGTCGCCGGCCGTCCTGTCGAGGGGACGCGCGTCGCGCCGAGGTCCGAACTGGGGAGCCCACGATGAAGCGTCGATTGCTCTGGATCAGCGAGCACGCCTCGCCGCTGGCGACCCTGGGCGGCGCCGACTCCGGGGGCCAGAACGTCTACGTGGCGCAGGTCGCCCGGCACCTCGCCGCGGCGGGCCACCGGGTCGACGTGATGACCCGTCGCGACCGCCCGGACCTGCCGGCCGTCGTGCCGATCGCCGACCGACTCCGCGTCGTCCACGTCCCGGCCGGGCCGCCGGAGCGGGTGCGCAAGGAGGACCTCCTCCCGTACATGGACGACTTCGCCGACTTCGCCGTCGGGTACGCGCTGGCGAGGCGGAGGCCCTATGAGCTGGTCCATGCGAACTTCTTCATGTCGGGACTGGTCGCGTCGGAGGTCAGGCGTCGCGTCGGCGCGCCGTTCGTGGTGACGTTCCACGCCCTGGGGCGGGTGCGCCGGCTGCATCAGGGGGGGGCCGACGCCTTCCCCGAGGAGCGGCTGGCGATCGAGGGGCGCGTGGCGAGCGAGGCCGACAGGGTCCTCGCCGAATGCCCCCAGGACGAGGAGGACCTGATCGCGCACTACGGCGCCGACCCCGCGAGGCTGACGACCGTGCCGTGCGGGTTCGACCCCGGCGAGTTCAGCCCGACCCACCGTCGCGAGGCGCGGGCCCGGCTGGGCCTGCCGCTCGACGCGCCGATCGTCCTCCAGCTCGGCCGCATGGTGCCGCGCAAGGGGGTCGACAACGTCATCCGCGCACTGGCCCTCGTCCGCCGGGCCCACGGCGTCCCGGCGCGGCTGGTGGTGGTGGGGGGCGAGTCGCGCGATCCCGACCCGGCCTTCACCCCCGAGATCGGCCGCCTCCAGGCGATCGCCCGCGCCGAGGGCGTGGCGGCCTCGGTCCGGTTCGTCGGCGGCCGGGGCCGCGACGAGCTGCGCGACTACTTCGGCGCGGCCGACGTGTTCGCCACGACCCCGTGGTACGAGCCCTTCGGCATCACGCCGCTGGAGGCGATGGCCTGCGGCGTGCCGGTCGTCGGCTCGGCCGTCGGCGGCATCAAGTCCACCGTCCTCGACGGCGAGACCGGCTTCCTCGTCCCGCCGGACGACCCGCCGGCGCTGGCCGACCGCCTCGCCCGGGTGCTGACCCAGCCTTCCCTGCGAGACGCGATGGGCCGCCGGGCGCTGCGGCACGTCAACGCCCGGTACACCTGGAAGCGGGTCGCGCGGTCGATCGCCGAGGTCTACGAGGAAGTCCTGTCCGGTTCGCGCGCGGGCCGCGCCCCGGCGCTCGCGCCGGCGTCGGCTCGCGTGCCGGTCCGCCCTGGCCTCTGACGCGGGCCGACGGCGAGGCCGTCCGGCCGCGTCTCCGAAGCTTCTTCCATGGCTGCCAGACGAGGAGATGACCTTGGATCGAATCAGCGGGAAGACCGCCCTGGTGACGGGCGGCGGGAGCGGGCTGGGGGCGGCGATCTGCCGGACGCTGGCCGAGGCCGGGGCCGTGGTCGTCGCGGCCGACGTCCGCGAGGAGAAGGCCGAGGCCGTGGCCCGGTCGATCCGCGAGGCCGGCGGCCGGGCTCGGACGCTGCGCCTCGACGTCGCCGACGAGGCCGACGCCCGTCGCGCCGTCGAGTCGGTCCGCGAGGACCTTGGGACGCTCGACATCCTGGTCAACAACGCCGGCGTCGACCTGACGGTCTCGGTCGAGGAGATGCCGGTCGCCGAATGGGACCGCATCCTGGCGGTCAACCTGCGCGGCCCGTTCCTGATGTCGAAGCTGGTCCTCGGGCCGATGCGCGAGGAGGGGCGAGGCCACATCGTCAACATCGTCTCCACGGCCGCCAAGCGGGCCTGGCCGAACGCCTCGGCCTACCACGCCAGCAAGTGGGGCCTGCTGGGCCTGAGCCACGCGCTGCACGTCGAGGCTCGCCCCCACGGGGTCAAGGTCTCGGCCGTGATCGCCGGGGGGATGCGAACGCCGTTCCTGCTGGAACGCTTCCCCGACCTCGACCCGGGCGTGCTCCAGGATCCGGCGAACGTCGCCGAGACGGTCCGGTTCGTCCTGTCGCAGCCGGACGAGACCGTCATCCCTGAGGTCCTCGTCCTGCCGATGCGCGAGACCTCCTGGCCGTGAGCGGGCCGTCGCGGAGGGCGGTCTTCCTGGACAAGGACGGGACGCTCGTGGACGACGTGCCCTACAACGTCGACCCCGACCGGATCCGCCTCGCCCAAGGTGCCGCCGAGGCGCTGCCCCGGCTGAAGGGGATGGGCTTCCGGCTGATCGTCGTGTCGAACCAGTCGGGCGTGGCGCGGGGGATGTTCGAGGAGGAGGCGCTGGGTCCGGTGATGCAACGACTTCAAGAGCTGACGACGGCCCTCGGGGCCCCGCTGGACGGCTTCTACTACTGCCCCCACCATCCCCAGGGGTCGGTGGACCGCTACGTCCTGGCCTGCGATTGCCGCAAGCCGGCGCCGGGGATGATCCTGAGGGCGGCGGCCGAACACGGCGTGGACACGGCGGCGTCGTGGCTCGTGGGCGACATCCTCGACGACGTGGAGGCGGGCCGGCGGGCCGGCTGCCGCGCCGTCCTGATCGACAACGGGAACGAGACCGAATGGGTCCGCTCGCCGATCCGTACCCCCGACGTCGTCGCTGCCGGCCTCGACGACGCGGCGCGGCGGATCGCGGCGGCGGTCGAGGCCGACTCCCAGGGAAGCGGAGGACGTTCATGAACGCGGACCTGCCCCGGATCATCGACGCTTTCTCGGGCTTGCGCGTCCTGGTCGTCGGCGAGGCGATGCTCGACGTCTACTTCCACGGCGAGACCAGCCGATTCTGCCCCGAGGCCCCCGCGCCGGTGGTCGACGTCCGCTCGATCGGCGAGCAACCCGGCGGCGCGGCCAACGGCGCGGTGAACCTCCGCGCGTTGGGTGCGCGACCGGTCTTCCTCTCGGTGGTCGGTGACGATCCGGAGGGGGCCTCGCTGCGCGACCGGCTGGAGGCCCGCGGCGTCGACGCCGGCGAACTGGTGGTCGCGCCCGGGCGGCGGACCCTCGCCAAGCGCCGCGTCGTCGCGGCCGACCACCTGCTCGTCCGGTTCGACGAGGGGGACGCCCGGCCGATCCCGACGGCCGCCGAGGAGGAACTGATCGCCCGCCTCGACGCCGCCTGGCGGACGTGCGACGCCGTGCTCGTCTCCGACTACGGCTACGGCGTGCTGACCGACCGGGTGATCGCCGCGCTGGCGTCGCTCCAGGCGGAGGCGCGCCGCGCCCTCGTGGTCGACTCCAAGCGGCTGTCGCTCTATCGCGGCGTCCGGCCGACGGCGGTCAAGCCGAACTTCGCCGAGGCGTCCCGGCTGCTGGGCGAGTCGGGGCCCCCGGCGCGCGAGGACCGGGCCGAATGGGCGATCGCGCGCGGCCCGCGCATCCTGGAGGAGACCGGCGCGAGGATCGCCGCCGTGACGCTCGACGTCGAGGGGGCCCTGGTCCTCGAGCGCGACCGGCCCCCCTATCGGACGTTCGCCAAGCCCGAGTCGTCGTCGCGGGCTTCCGGGGCGGGGGACACCTTCGCCGCCGTGATGACGCTGGCGCTCGCGGCCGGCGCCGACGCCCCGGCGGCGGCCGATCTCGCGTCGACCGCCGCCGCGATCGTCGTCGCCGAGCGCGAGACCGCCACGTGCCGCGCCGTCGATCTTCGCGAGCGCGTCCACCCGGACCGCAAAACGCTCGCCGGCGTTGACGAGCTGGCCGAGCGCGTCGCGGCCCATCGCCGCGCCGGCCGCCGGGTCGTCTACACGAACGGCTGCTTCGACATCCTGCACCGCGGCCACGTCTCGTACCTCAGCCGGGCCAAGGCGCTGGGGGACGTGCTGATCGTGGGGGTCAACGGCGACGCCGGCATCCGCCGGCTGAAGGGGCCCAGCCGCCCCATCAACGGCCTGCACGACCGCCTCCAGGTCCTCACCGCCCTGAGCTGCGTCGACCACGTCGTCTCGTTCGACGAGGACACGCCGCACGCGCTGATCCGCGTCGTCCGGCCCGACGTCTTCGTGAAAGGGGGGGACTACACCCGCGAGTCGCTCCCCGAGGCCGGGCTGGTGGAAGAGCTGGGCGGCGTCGTCCGGATCATGCCGTTCCTCGCCGACCGCTCCACGACCGACATTATCGACAAAATCCGGCGCGCCTACGGCGAGTCGATCGACGCGGTGGCGGTGCCGTGCCCGGCGGGCGGAGTCGCGTCATGAGCGACATCGAGGCCTGGCGACGCGCCCGGAGCGTCCTCGCCGTCCGGCTCGACGCGATGGGGGACGTCGCGATGACGACGCCCGCGCTGCGGGCCCTCCGCGAGTCGGCGCCGGGGCGACGGATCACGCTGCTGACGTCCCCCTCGGGGGCCGCCGCGGCGGCGCTCGCGCCCGACGTGGACGACGTGATCGTCCACGAGGCCCCCTGGATGAAGGCCTCGCCGCCGCGTGAGTCCCCCGACGCCGAGTTGGCGATGATCCGCCGTCTCGCGGAGCTTCGCTTCGACGCCGCCGTCATCTTCACCGTCTACAGCCAGAACCCGCTGCCGGCCGCCTGGCTCTGCCGCCTGGCCGGCATCCCGCTGCGGCTCGCCCACTCGCGCGAGCCCCCTTACCAGTTGCTGACCGACTGGATCCCCGAGCCCGAGCCCGACCGGATCCTGCGCCACGAGGTCCGCCGTCAGCTCGACCTGGTCGCCCACGTGGGGGCCTCGACGGGGGACGAGCGGCTGAGCCTACGTCCGCCCGACGCGGCCGTCGCGCGGGTCGACGCGATGCTCCGCGAGATGGGCCTGGGCGGCGACCGTCGGGGCTGGGTCGTGATCCATCCGGGGTCGACGGCGCCCTCGCGGCGTTACCCGCCGGAAGGCTTCGCGGAGGTCGCGCGGCGGCTCGCCCGCGAGCACGGCCTGCGGGTCCTGGTCACCGGCGGCGAGCCGGAGCGCGGGGAGGTCGCGGCCGTGTGCGACGGCCTGCCGGACGCGGCGGTCCCGCTCGCGGGGGCGCTGAACCTGGGGGAGCTGCTCGCGCTGCTGGCGCGGGCGCCGCTCCTGATCTCGAACAACACCGGGCCGGTCCACCTGGCCGCCGCGGCCGGCGCGCCCGTGATCGACCTGTACGCCCTGACGAATCCGCAGCACACGCCGTGGATGACGCCGCATCGCGTGCTCAACCATGACGTGCCATGCAAGTACTGCTACAAGAGCGTCTGCCCGGAGGGGCATCACCACTGCCTGCGCCTGGTCCCGCCCGCGAGGGTCGTCGAGGCGGCGCTGGAGCTCCTGCGTTGAGGAGGGGGAGGACCGCGCGATGTACACGCTGGGGATCAACGCCGTCTATCACGACTCGGCCGCCTGCCTGATGCGCGACGGCGTCGTGCTCGCGGCCTCGGAGGAGGAGCGGTTCACGCGCCGCAAGCACGCCAAGCGGCCCGTCCCCTTCTCGACGTGGGAGCTGCCCTTTCACGCGATCGACGACTGCCTGAGGCAGGCGGGGATCGCCCTGGCCGACGTCGACCACGTCGCGTACTCCTACGACCCATGCCTGCTGCTCGGCCGGCACAAGGGGGAGGCGACCATCACCCTGCCGCTGGAGCCGAGCGCCGGGCCGATCGCGGACGACTGGGAGGCGGCGTGGGATCCCTTGTTCCTCTCGTCGATCGTCAACGCGCCGAGGCAGCTCGCCGGCGGGGCGCCGCACCACATCCGCGAGCGCTTCCGCGGCGTCACGCACGACGGGCCGTTCCGCTGGCACTTCGTCCCCCACCACCTGGCGCACGCGGCGAGCGCCTTCCACGTCTCCCCGCATCGCGAGGCGGCCGTCATGACGCTCGACGGCCGCGGCGAGAAGGCGACCACCGCCTACGCGGCCGGCCGGGGGACCGACCTCGAATGGCTCGGCCAGGTCCACATGCCGCACTCGCTCGGCATCCTCTACGAGCGCGTGACGGAGTACCTGGGATTCCTGCATTCCTCCGATGAATACAAGGTGATGGCGCTGGCCTCCTACGGATCGCCCCGCCACGTGGACGAGTTCCGCGACATCGTCCGGCTGGAAGGGGAGGGGCGCTACACGATCGGGCCGCTCCGGCTGGAGGAGCGGTTCGGGCCGGCGCGGACGCGGGGGGGGCCGCTGGAGGAGCGGCACTTCGACGTCGCGCATTCGCTCCAGGCCGTGCTGGAGGAGACGGTCGTCGAGCTGGCCCGCTGGCTCCACGGGGCGACCGGCCTGGACGCCCTCTGCATGGCCGGCGGCGTGGCCCTCAACTGCGTGATGAACGCCCGGATCCGCGACCGCGCGCCGTTCAAGCACGTCTGGGTCCAGCCGGCGGCCGGCGACGCCGGCACGGCGCTCGGGGCGGCGGCGTGGATCGACGCCCAGGAGCGCGGCGACGGCTCGCGCCCCTACGTCATGGACCACGCCTACCTCGGGCCGAGCTTCGACGACGACGAGATCGAGGCGTTCCTGAAGTGGTCCAAGCTGCCGTATCGGCGGCTTCACGACGTCGCCGAGGAGACGGCCGCGATCCTCGCCGAGGACCGGGTCATCGGCTGGTTCCAGGGCCGCATGGAGTTCGGCCCCCGGGCGCTGGGGGCGCGGTCGATCCTCGCCTCGCCGATCCACGCGGAGATGCAGGCGCGGCTCAACGAGATCAAGGATCGGGAGGACTTCCGGCCCGTCGCGCCGGTCGTGCTGGAGGAGGCGGCGGCCGAGTGGTTCGTCGACGCGCGGGTCTCCCCGTTCATGCTGTTCATCAACGACGTCCGACCCGAGAAGGCCGACCTCATCCCCGCCGTGCGGCACACCGACGGCACCGCGCGGATCCAGACGGTCAACCGGTCGCAGCACCCGCTGTACCACGACCTCATCCGCGCCTTCGCGGCCAGGACCGGCGTCCCCGTGCTGGTCAACACGTCGTTCAACACCCGGGGCGAGCCGGTCGTGTGCACGCCGCGCGACGCCGTCGAATCGTTCTGGACCTCGCCACTGGACGCGCTGGTGATCGGCTCGTTCCTCCTGGAGAAACGGTGACAACTATGGAGTTGCGGGTCGCTCATCCTGACGGCCTTCCCCCCCTGGAGGGGGAAGGTGGCCCGCAGGGCCGGATGAGGGGGGGACGAGCGGCACGACCTCCGGAGTTTGAAGGGGCCTTCCCCGGCCGACGGCCTGGGCACTGGCCGCGAATTCCGGCACTGCGTGGGCGAGCCCCCCCTCATCTGACCGCTTCGCGGTCTGTCTTCTCCCACCAGGGGGGAAGATCGTTCGAATCGAACCCGGTCGCCCAGAAACCGTGACGGTCGGGATTAGCAAGGGGATTACCGGACATGGACGCGACGGTCGTCGTGCCGACGTATCGACGCCCCGACCTGCTGGAGCGCTGCCTCGCGGCGCTGGCGGCGCAGGAGTACGCGCCGACGGCGTTCGAGGTGGTCGTGGCGGACGACGCGGCGTGCGAGGCGACGCGGCGGCGGGTCGAGGCATGGGCCGATCGCGCGGCCGTCGCGTTCCGCTATGTCGCGCCCGCCGCGCGCGGGCCGGCCGCGGCGCGGAACGCGGGCTGGCGGTCCGGGCGCGGCCGCGTGGTCGCCTTCACGGACGACGACTGCGTCCCGGGCCGGCGATGGCTCGCCGAGGGGGTCGCGACCCTGGACGGTTCGGGCCTCGCCGCGGCGTCGGGGCGCGTGGTCGTCCCGATCCCGCAACGCCCCACCGACTACGAGCGGGACGCCGCCGGGTTGGCCTCGGCCGAGTTCGTCACGGCCAACTGCTTCGTCCGGCGCGAGGCGCTGGAGGCGGTCGGCGGCTTCGACGAGCGTTACCGGGCCGCCTGGCGGGAGGACAGCGACCTCCAGTTCGCGCTGCTGGAACGCGGGCTGACGATCGGCCGGACCCCCGCGACCGTGGTCCATCCGGTCCGCCCGGCGCGCTGGGGCGTGAGCCTAAGGCAGCAGCGCAAGAGCCAGTACAACGCGCTGCTCTACAAGAAGTTCCCGCGGCGATATTGCGACGCGATCCAGCCGGGGCCTCCGTGGCACTACTACGCGACCCTCGCGGCGCTGGCGGGCGCGCCGGCGGCGGCGGTCGCGGGCGCGCCCGCGGCCGCGTCGGCGTCGGCCCTCGCGTGGGGGGCGCTGACGGCGCGGTTCTGCCTGCGGCGGCTGCGCGGCGCGTCGACCACTCCGGGCCACCTCGCCGAGATGGCCGTCACCTCCGCCCTGATCCCGCCGCTGTCGATCTTCTGGCGACTGTACGGCGCGTGGCGGTTCCGGGTCTTCTTCCTCTGATCCGAACGATGGAGACGGTGCCATGGACCTCCCGCGCTTCCTCCAGGTCGAACCCGTCGGCCAGTGCAACCTGCGCTGCCGCATGTGCGCCATCCCGTTCCGCGAGGACGGCCCGCCGCACGGGCCTCCCGCGTTCATGGATTTCGACGTCTTCACGCGGCTCCTCGACCAGTTCCCCGGCCTGGAGGAACTCCAGCTCCAGGGCCTGGGCGAGCCGATGATGCACCCCAGGTTCTTCGACATGGTGGAGCACGCCGTCGGCCGCGGCGTGAAGGTGAGCACCAACACCAACGCGACCCTCATGAACCGCGCCCGCGCGGAGCGCTGCGTCACCAGCGGCCTGGGCGAGATCCACATCTCCATCGACGGGGCGACGGCGACGACCTACGAGCACATCCGCGAGCGCTCCCGCTTCGACCGCGTGACGGCCAACGTCGAGGGGCTGATGGAGGCGCGCCGCCGGCTGGCCTCGGCGACGCCCCGCGTCCGCATGGTCGTCGTGGCGATGCGGGCGAACCTCGACGAGTTCCCGGACCTCGTCCGCCTGGCCCATCGGCTGGGCGTCGACACCGTCTTCGCGCAGCACCTTTGCCACGACTTCGGCGAGTCGACGCTCCCCGCCCGGTATCGCCCCATGCGGGACTTCGTCGACGCGGAGACGCTCCAGGCCGAGGACCCCGCGCGCGTCGGCCGGGCGTTCGACGAGGCGAGGCGGGTCGCGACGGAGCTGGGCGTCGACCTGCGCCTGCCCCGGACGACGCCCCGCCCCCATCCGCCCGGGACGCCCGGCGCGCGGCGTTGCGACTGGCCCTGGCGCGGGGCGTACGTCAGCTATCAGGGCCTCTCGATGCCCTGCTGCATGGTCTCCACCCCGGACCGGATCAATTTCGGGAGCATGGCCGAGGCCGGAGTCGACGCGATCTGGAACGGCGATAGCTACCGGGCCTTCCGCGAGGCCCTCGACGGCGAGCAGCCGCCGGAGGTCTGCCGCTCTTGCGCCGTCTATTCGGGGACTTTCTGACGCGTCGAGACTCGGCCGGAGGATCAGGCGATGACGTTCCGACAAACGCTGTCCAAGCACCTGCGGGCCATCCAGGGGAGGGACCTGGAGGCGCTCATCGACACGATCTCCCCCGATCAACTGACGATGATCATGTCCGACGGCGTCGTGGTGCGATCGCCGTCGGAGTTCGCCCGGCTCCACGCCTCCTGGTTCGAGTCGACGTCGTGGACGCTCGACATCTCCCAGGTGGCGATCATCGAGTCGTCCGCGCTGGGCGTCGCGACGCTCCTCCTGGAATATCGCGACGAGCCCGAGGACCGCCCCCCGGTCGACCAGAAGAGCATCCTCACCCTCATCTTCGCGAACCAGGACGGGGTATGGGTGTTGATCCACGACCAGAACACGCCGGTCAAGCCGAAGCCCGAGGCCGAGGAGGACGACGTCATCTGACCCCGGCGCGCGTCGGGCCCGGAGAAATATCCGGGATTCCTGAAATCCGGCCGACCTCGCCGCGGACCATGCAGGTGTTCGATGACGGCGCTCCTTGGCATCCCGGAAGCAGTCGAGCACGGGGGGCGACGGCCCGAATTCATCCCGTTTCCCCCCGGTAGAGCGCGCCCGCGCCAGCGACGGGCGAGGGTCGTCGGGGCGTGGATGGAGCGTCGGCCGCGCGAGCCGCGGGCCGCCGCCATCCCGACCGATCCGACGACCCTCGCCGACGAAAAACCACTTCGAACATGACGAACGAAGCCAAGGCGTCGTGGGCGCAACATGAATCGAGGTAATTGCTTGGGCGTCAATCGTGGGATCGGGCGGCGCGCGAACGAAGCCAACTCGCGGGGCCCCGGACGCCTCGGGATCCGACGGGCCGGCCGCGGGGATCCGGGGCGAACGCGGGCGAGAATCGGTGTCGCATTTCGGCCCCCTCGCGGGTACATTCGCCCGATGGGCGAAGCCGCGATGGCCGGGGCCGCGAGAAGGCCGACGCGCGGGCGCGGAACCTCGCGGCCCGCCTGGACGCGGGGCCCTCGGGTGGAGCGACCATGTCGGACTACGAGCCCCAAATCCCCTCGCCGAATGACGATCCGGACGGGCTGCCATTCCTCGTCGTCGGGGTCGGGGCGTCGACCGGCGGGCTGGAAGCGTACACGGAGCTGCTGGACGGCCTCTCCGAGGAGCCCGGGCTCGCCCTCCTCCTGGTGAGCCACCTCGACCCGGAGCACAAGAGCCTCCTGGCGCCGCTGCTGTCCCGGGGTGCCGCATGCCCGTCCGGGAGGCGGCCGAGGGGATGAAGATCGAGGTCGACACGGTGTGCGTCATCCCGCCGGGCGCGAGCATGGCGATGACGGACGGCCACCTGAGGCTGACGCCCCGGCCGCCGGGGTGATCCTCTCGGGCGGCGGCAGCGACGGCACCCTTGCCCTCCAGTCGATCAAGTCGGTCGGGGGGGGGGACGTTCGCCCCGGACGAGGAGTCGGCGCGCTACCCGAGCATGCCCTGGGCCGCGGTGGCGGAGGGCAACGTCCACCACGTCATGCGCCCCCGGGACATCGCGCGGGAACTGGAGCGCATCGCCGCCCATCCCTACGCCCGGGAGGACGGCCGGGGGGCGGCGCCGGAGGCCGTATCGCAAGGGGAGCCCATCGCCGACATCCTGGCTCTGCTCCGGCTCCGGACCTACGTGGACTTCAGCCATTACAAGCAGACGACCATCAGGCGACGCATCCCGCGGCGCATGGCCCCGAGCAACCCCCAGAGCCCGGGGGAGTACCTCGCCCTGCCGCGGGGCGACGGGGGGGAGGTCCAGAACCTCTACCAGGACTTCCTGATCCGCGTGACCCAGTTCTTCCGCGAGGGGACGGGCCGCGAGAGCCAGGCCCCCGCGTCGCGCCCGGAGCAGTCCGTCGACCCGGACCGCCAATCCTCCCAGCTCCACCAGGAGCTGGCCGCCCTGCGGGAATATCTCCAGTCCGCCAACGAGGCGCTGGCGACCGTCAACGAGGAGCTGCGGCACCGCAACGCCGAGCTGGCCCGCGTGAACAACGACCTGACGAACCTCCTCGGCGGGGTCAACATCCCGATCGTCATGGTCGGCCGGGACCTGCGGATCCGCCGGTTCACGCCGATGGCGGAGCGCTCGTTCAACCTCATCCCGACCGACGTGGGCCGGCCGATCACCGACATCAAGTCCCGCCTGGAGGTCCCCGACCTGGCCGGGCTGATCACCGGCGTCATCGACTCCCTGACCCCCCACGAGGGGGAAGTCCGCGACGAATCGGGGCGTTGGTACTCGCTTCGCGTGAGGCCGTACGTGACGCTGGACAACAAGATCGACGGGGCCTCGATCGTCCTGGTGGACATCGACTCGATCCGCGGGCGCGGGCCCCGGGCCGGGGACGGGAAGCCGCCCGGGGACGCGACCGCGGATCGATGAGGTTGGACGTCGGGCGACCGACGAACGGGGGCGCGACATGGGCAGGCGCGACGTGATCGTCATCGGGGCCTCCGCGGGGGGCGTGCAGGCGCTGACCGAGCTGGTGAGGGGGCTCCCCGCGAGCCTCCCCGCGAGCGTCTTCATCGTCTGCCACTTCCCGCCGGAGGGCCGCAGCGTCCTGCCCGAGATCCTGAGCCGCGCCGGCCCCGTGCTCGCGGCCCACCCGGCCGACGGCGACAGGTTCTACCCGGGCCACATCTACGTCGCCCCGCCGAACCACCACATGCTTTTGGGCCCCGGGAGCCTGATCAGGCTCGTCCGGGGGGCCCGCGAGAACGGCCATCGGCCGGCCATCGACCCCCTCTTCCGCTCGGCCGCCCGCTACTACGGCGCCCGCGCGGCGGGCGTGATCCTCACCGGCGGCCTCTCCGACGGCTCCGCCGGGCTCATCGCCCTGCGCGCCGCCGGCGGGGTGGCGGTCGTGCAGGACGCGCGGGACGCCGAGGTCGCGGCCATGCCGCGGGCCGCCGCCAGCGTCGCCGGCGCCGACCACGTGGTGCCGGTCTCCGCCATGGCCCCGCTGCTCGTCCGCGTCGTCCAGGACCAGGTCGTCGACACCAACTCGGGAGAGGGGGCGATGGATCCGATCGATGACATGCCGGAGACGATCGACGAGGACGCGGAACGGCAGGTGCATGGGGGACACCGGGGGGCCCGGTCGTTCTTCTCCTGCCCGGAGTGCGGCGGGGCCCTCTGGCAGGTGGACGAGCCGGAATTCCTCCGGTTCCGCTGCCACGTGGGGCACGCCTACAACGCGGAAGTCCTCCTGTCGGAGCAGGCCGAGGGGCTGGAGGCCGCCCTCTGGACGTCCGTCCGGATCTTCCGCGAGCAATCGGTCCTGTCGCGGCAGCTCGCGGCCCGCGAGCGGGAGCTGGGCCGCCTCGACTCGGCCGGAAGGTTCCAGGAGCAGGCCGAGCTGGCCGAGCGGCACGGCCGGCTCGTCCTGGACCACCTGCTCCAGATCCCGGGGCCGGAGGAGGCCCCGGCGGAGCCCCGGGCCGAGGCGAACTGAGCCCCCGGGCCGGGTCACGAGCCATCCCAGCGGAGCGAACATGGACCGCGATCGAAGGGAGCCGGCCCACGGGGGGACGCCCCCGGACCCCCCGGGAGGGGGGGACCATCGCCTGCGCTACCAGGAACTCTTCGAGTTCGCGCCGGAATGCCAGCTCGTGTCCGACGCGTCCGGGATCATCCTGGAGGCGAACCAGGCCGCGGCGGCCCTCCTGCGGATGCCCAAGGATTTCCTGATCGGCAAGCCGCTGGGGCTGATCCTGCGGGGGGAACGCAGGAGGTTCTACGCCTCGCTCCACCGGCTCGCGTCCGGCATGGGGGCGGACGAGTTCATGTCGCGGGTCGGTCGGGAGGGGGAGGGCCGGGACATACGCGTCCGGGCCCAGGCGACGCCGGACGCCTCGATGGGGGTCGCCCTCCGCTGGCACCTCCGCGACGTCACGGAGATGAACCGCGCCGAGCGGTCCCGCATGGAGCTGTCGCGCCGGCTGGCCGCCGCCGAGGAGAACGAGCGGCGTCGGATCGCCCGCGAGCTGCACGACCAGATGGGCCAGGAGTTGACCGGGCTGACGCTCGGCCTCAAACTGATCGAGGGCTCGCTCCCCGACGGCTCGGACGCCCGGCCGCGCGTCCAGGATCTGCTGGGCATGGTCGACCGCCTCGGCCGGATGGCCCACGAGATCGCCGTCGACCTGAGGCCGACCGCGCTGGACGACCTGGGGCTGGCCGCCGCGCTGGAGAACCTGGCCGAGCGCTGGTCCCGGCGGACCGGGATCCCGGTCGACATCCTGGTCGACCCCGAGCCGACCCGCCGGTGCGCCGCCGAGGTCGAGACGGCGGTCTATCGCATCGCGCAGGAGTCGCTCACCAACATCGCCAGGCACGCGGGCGCGTCCCGCGCGAGCCTGATCCTCGAGCGTCGCGACGGCCAAGTCGTCGCCATCATCGAGGACGACGGCCGCGGCTTCGACCTCGCGGCCGGGCCCGCGGCGGGGCGGCTCGGGCTGCTCGGGATGGAGGAGCGGGCGCAGCTGCTGGGAGGGTCGCTGCAGGTCGAGTCCAGCGCGGGGGTGGGCACGACCGTCCGGGCCAGGATCCCCCGCGAGCCTCAGCCGCCGGGAGGGCAAGATGTCTAGGATCCGCGTCCTGCTCGCCGACGACCACCCCGTGGTCCGCGAGGGCCTCAAGACCCTGATCGGCGCCCAGGAGGACATGACGGTCGTCGGCGAGGCGGGGGGCGGCGACGAGGCGCATCGGCTGGCCATCGAGCTGGCGCCCGACGTCGCCGTGCTGGACGTCTCGATGCCGGGGCTCGGCGGCGTGGGCGCGGCCGAGCTGATCCGTCGCGACCGCCCCGACTGCCGCCTCGTCGCCCTGACGGTCCACGAGGGGGGGGGCTACATCCAGGCGCTCCTCAAGGCGGGCGTCTCGGGCTACGTGCTGAAGCGATCCGCCGGCGACGACCTGGTGCGCGCCATCCGCCACGTGGTCGCCGGCGGCACTTACATCGACCCCGCCGCGGCGGCGCAGGTCGTCAACGCCTTCGTGGGGGACGGCCCCCCGGGCGAGGGGGCGGGCGGCCCGCTGACCAGGCGCGAGATCGAGGTCGTCAGGCTCCTGGCCCGCGGCCACATCAACCGCGAGATCGCCGAGCTGCTGGACCTCAGCATCAAGACGGTGGAGGTCCACAAGGCGCGGGTGCTGGATAAGCTAGGCCTCCGCAGCCGCGCCGACCTCGTCCAGTACGCACTCCGCATGAACTGGCTGGATTCCCCATAGCCTCCACCGCCCCCAGAAGGGGAAAACCCTAGCGCGGAATTCGCCTTTGTTCGGATGACGGCCCCTCTCCCGTCGGGGAAACTGGTCGACGGAACGGGTCTAGTTACGCGAACGCGACCCGATCCCGGCACGGATACCCGTCCGGGCCAGGATGGCACGCTCGGAGCATCCCGGACGACCATTCCATGGGGGAGCGGATGAACCTCGATCTCTTCGATCGGCAGGTGCAGGCCCTGCTGGATCTCGCCGCGACCCGCTCGGGCGGCGGCCCCGGCGACGCGGGCTCGCCGCTCGTGGGCGAGGCCCTGGGGCTCCTGGCGGACGCCCGGGGCGTGCTGCGCGAGCTGCCGGGCCTGCTGGAACTGGCGCGGATGGCCGGGGAGACGTGCGCGAGGCGCTACGCAGCGCTGTTCGAACTCGCGCCCGTGGCCTACCTGGCGACGGACCTGGACGGCACGATCAGCGACTGCAACCGCGAGGCCCTGAACCTCCTGGGCGGGGACCCCTCGACCTTCATCGGCCGACCGATCCAGGCCCGTCTCGAGGGGGACGGCCGGGAGATCGAGGCCAGGCTCGACCGCCTCCGAGGCGGCCTGCCGGCGGCGGAGATCGCGATCCGCCTCCGTGACGCGGCGAAGGGCCCCCTCGACATCGTCGCCAGGATCGAGGCGCGAGTCGATCACGACGGCGAGCCCGCCGAGCTGCTATGGTCCCTCCGCGCCGCCGAGGCGGCCCGTCCCCACCATGATCGGCGCGAGGAGCGGGCACCCGCCGCGCCATCGCTCCGGCCGACCCTCGGCGTCGTCGTCGAGACGACGCGCGCCGTCGCGATCGCCCTCGCGACGGGGGACGGGCGCGACCCGGAGGCGGACGAACGGCCGACCATCCGCCTGCGCTCGCTGCCGAGTCGGGCGGCCCGTCGGCCCGATCCCGAGGACTTCGGCGACGAGGCGGGGGACGCGTGCCGGACGCTCGACGCGCTGGTCCAAGAGATGAGGACCCCGCTGTCGGTGATCCTCATCTCCGCCCACCTGCTGGCCGAGGTCGGGCGCGGCCACCCGTGGCTGGAGGCCGAGGCCGTCCGGGTTACGCGACAGGCTCGGTTCCTCGCGGCGTTGATCGAGGACCAGCGAGGCCGCGCCCGGGCCTCCCGACACGGCTGACGCCGGCCCGGGCGGGAGGGGATGGCCCGCGGCGCGAACGCCGTCCGCGCCGCGAGCCCGGGTGGAATGGAAATGACGGCGGCCGGACGGGGATCGTCCGGCCGCCGCGGCTCCTGGAGGGGGACCTTGGTCAACGCGGGGTCGCGGACTGCCCCGACTGGCCCGAATCGCCGCCCGGCTGGGATCCGCCGGGCCGCCGCTGAGAGGACTCCCCGCCCTGGCCCTGATCGTCGGACGTCCGCGACTCGCCGGGCCGCCGCTGCTGGCCGGGCTGGCCGGGCTGGCCCCGCCCGGCGTCATCGTGGTGATCCGCGGCCCCGGCCCGCCCCGAGTGGCCGGAGTCGTCGTACCTCATCGCGATCGGCTTGATCGTCTCGAGGTGCCGCTGGATGTGCTGGAGGCCCTTGGCGGCGAGGGCCTTGACCTCCGGATCCTGGCCCCGCTCGGCCTGGGCTTCGAAGATCGCCTTCGCCTCCTTGTGGGCGACGAGCTGCGCCTCGGCGAAGCACTTGTCGAACTCGGCGCCGGAGAGCCCCGAGAGGCTCTGGAGCTTGAACCGCGCGCAGGCGCCGACCTCGCGAGGCAGCTCGATGTTCTTCGCCGCGGCCGTGGTCGCCAGTTCCTCGTTCAACTTGGTGTGCTCGTCGACCATCATCTGGCCGAACCGCTTCAGCTCGGGATCGGTCGCCTTCTCGGCCCCGAGGCGGCTCATGGCCACCTCGAGGGCGCCGCTCTCCGCCGCGGCGGCGGCGAACAGCGCGTCATCGACCGGCGAGCGGGCCGCGCCAGCCTCGGCGCGGTCGCCGGCCACGCCGCCGACGCGGCGGTCGCCGATCTGGGCGCCGGCGCGGCGTTCGCCGGCCTGGCCGCCGGCGCGTTCGCCGGCCTGGCCGCCGGCCCCGGCGTCGGATTGGGCCGGGACGGGGGAGGCGGCGAAGAGGAGGGCCGCGCCGGCGAGCATCCATCGTCTAATCATCAGCTTGCTCCTTGATGCTGAATCCTGGAGGGAGAGGCGAGACGGAGACCGGTCAGTCCGATCCATGCTGCTTGACCATCTTGTTGTAGATGCCGAGCAGCAGGATGGTCGGCACCCACTGGCCGACGAACTGGGCGTCGTGCTTGCGCCCGATGAGCTGCAGCGCGGCCGAGAGGCCCATCGCCCCCAGCGCCACGCTCAGGTAAGTCCCCGAGGGGACGCGGCTGGTGAACTGCTCGATGGCCCGGGTGGTCGTCCCTTCTTCGTGCTCGTGCGGGGCGACGCGGGAGGAGCCAAGGGAGGTTGCGGTCGCGGCCATGCTCGATACTCCTTGCTAGCTGCGAGAGGATCCTGAATCGGTTCCGGCCGACGCGGTTGGGAGGGGGGGGCGTCGCGACGTGATGGGCGCGCCTGGATCCCTCGCCGGGACGGCGGGCGGGAAGCCTGTCGCATCAGGTCCCGCCGTCGCGTCCTCGCCGCTGGGGTTGCAACTGGGGTTCCAATGCCGGCGTCCCGCCCCGCCATCCTCGCGAATGCCGAAACCCCCTAAGGTCGCGGGAAGTTACCCTGGCGCTCGTCGAGGTGATTCGCGCGATTTATGGCCTGGGTGGGGGATGGGTCCCGGAGTTGCTCGGGTGGAGGATGGCCAGCGGGCGGGGCGCGGCCCGCCACTCGGTGCGCGAACCCCTTCTCAAGGCTGAATCCAAGGGGCTGGATACATCGATGGAAGAGCGTCGCTTCGCATGCTCCGCCAACCACAGCGTCGGCGTGGAGCTGGAACTCCAGGTTTTGCACCCTCGCTCGCTCGCGCTCGTCGGCTCCGCGGCCGCCGTCCTCGGGGCGGTGCCGGAGGAATACCGGCGGTCGATCAAGCCGGAATATTACGACTGCTGCATCGAGGTCGCGACCGACGTGTGCCGCGACGTCGACCAGGCCGGCCGCGACCTGCGCGACAAGCTGACGGTCGCCGGCCGGGCCGCGAGCCGGGCCGGGGCGCTGCTGGGCTGGGGCGGCACGCACCCCTTCTCGCACTGGGCCGAGGCGGGCGTCTTCCCCACGCCGCGCTACGCCGAGCTGAAGGCTCGCTACGGCGACACGCTCCAGCGCCAGTTGACGTTCGGCCTGCACGTCCACGTCGGAGTCGGGGACGGCGACGCGGCGGCGCGGGCGTGCTCCGGGATCGTGGAGCACTTGCCGGCGCTCCTCGCCCTCTCGGCCGACAGCCCGTTCTGGTGCGGGCGTCGCTCCGGCCTGCAATCGAAGCGCATCGAGGTGATGGAGGCCTCGCCCAGCAGCGGGCCGCCGCCGCGCCTGCGGTGCTGGGAGGACTACGATCGCCTGGTGGGCCGGCTCGCGTCGGCGGGGCTGATCGAGTCCGAGAAGGAGCTGTGGTGGGACGCCCGGCCCTCGCCCGAGAACGGCACGGTCGAGGTCCGCGTCTGCGACATGCCGCTCGACCTGGACTCGGCCCTGGCCCTGACGGCGCTGATCCAGTGCCTGGTGGTCGACCTCTCTCGGCGCCGCGACGAGCCGGCCGACGATGAGTGCGCCGCCGCGGCCGCGAGGCAGAACCGCTGGCGGGCCGCCCGGTTCGGGCTGGGGGCTGAGTTCGCCGACGCCCGGACCGGCCGGCGGGAGTCGGCCGCCCAGGCCGTCCGCCGCCTCGCCGGGCGGCTGCGCGACGTGGCGGGCGAGCTGGGCTGCGTCGACTGGCTCGACAGGGTCGCGACGATGGCCGAACGCCCCAACGGCGCCGAGCGGCAGGTCGCGGCCCACGAGCGATCCGGCAGCCTCGCCGAGGTCGTCCGCGCCCGCATGATCCCGGACCTCCAGACGCCCCGGGCGCCGTGGGGCCCGCCGGCGCCCGGGGCGTTCGGAACCTCGATGATCGCCGCGGCGATCCGCCCGGCGTAGACGAAGGCGCGGGGCGAGCCTCGGCATGGCGCCGCCCGTCGCGCCGGCGCCCCTCGGAGCCGCCCTCGCGGTGAATGCCACCAAGGAATCCGGAGGCTTGACCATGACAACCCTGCAATCAACGACCCTGGACGAGGCCTCGGTCGAAGGCGCGAGTCCCTGGCTGCTCCTCTCGCGCGACGAGTTGCGGCGGCCGGCGGGAAAGCCGTTGCTCCGCTCCAGCGCCGACGGCGTCGAGCACGAAGTCCGGCACATGGGGGGCTCGCTCTGGATCGTGACCACCTGGCCCTCCGGGGCGAGGGTCGCCTTCCTCGCGGCGCACGCCCCGGGCGGGACGGCCGGGCTCGCGGTGGAGTCGCGCGAGGGCAACACCCTCGTCGCCCGGCTGGAGACGGTGGTCGGCGTCCAGGAGGTCCGCGTCGACCTGCCGAGCGGCAAGCGCCGGACGCTACGCTGGCGGACGACCCTGCGGCCGACGACCGACCTGATCTTCCCGTTCTGGCCGCGAGACGTGGTCCCGCTGGACGCCGAGGGGGATCCGCTCGGCGCGAGGGGGCTGGTCCACGCGGCCCAGCGAGGGGCCCAGGGCGGCCTGCTTTACGCGTCGCTCACCCGCCCGGGGCCCGGCACGTTCCTCTACGCGCAGAACCTGACCGAGCTGAACGACTACTGCGAGGCCACCAAGACCTCCCCCGCCGATCGGGTCTCGGGCGAGTGGCCGGAGCTGGGCTATTCCCCCCCGACGGCCGACAAGCCCCTGGCCGCCGGCGTCGAGGTCGTCATCTCGGACGCCTACGTCGCGACAGCGCCCGACAACCCGGCCGACGACCTGGCCGCCGCGAGCGCCTTCCTGGACCTCTATTCGGAGATCTACCTGGAGTTCCCGCGGCCTCGGCCGGTCTACCGCGACTGGCCCCGCCGCGTGCGCGAGACGCTCCGGACGCTGACGCACTCCCCCGAGTGCTACGTCGAGAAGCAGGGGCGTCGCTTCATGCTCGCCTACGTCGGGGCCGACGACCGGCCGCCCGAGAGCATGGTGCAGCTGGCCGTGCTCGTCCCCCTGGTCGAGTACGCCCGGTCCCGGGGGGAGATCATCCCGCTCATCGACGCCCTGAGGGACAACCTCTCGGCCTTCTACGACGAAAGGCTCGGGACGATGGTCCGCTGGCTCCCCGGGGAGGAGAAGCTGCTGGAGGGGCGCGAGGAGCACATGGGCCCCTTCATCATGGACTCCTGGTATCTGCACCACACCCTGCAGAACCTCGGCCGCCTCGCCGTGATGGAAGACGCCGAGGCGAAGCGGCTGTTCCTGGCCTCGATCGACTACGCGATCCGCGTGGCCCGGCGTTTCGAGTACCGCTGGCCGGTCTTCTACGACATGCGCACGCTGGAGGTGCTCAAGGCGGAGACGGCCCCGGGTGCCGGGGGCGAGCACGACGTGGCCGCCCAGTACGCCCACCTGATGATGCTGGCCCACGAGCTGACCGACGACCGGGCCTACCTGGACGAGGCGGCCACGGCCGCCCGCACGCTCCACGGCCTGGGCTTCCGCCTGGGGTATCAGGCCAACAACACCGCCTTCGGCGCGGGGGCGCTGCTGCGGCTCTGGCGCGAGACGGGCGACGACGAGTTCCGCGACCTCAGCCTCGTCTGCCTGGCCAACCTCGTCCGGAACCTCTGGCTCTGGGAATGCAAGTACGGGCACGCCGACAGTTACAGCACGTTCCTCGGCCTCCCGCCGCTGCAAGACGCGCCGTACCTCGCCATCTACGAGGAATTCGAAGCCCTGGCCGCGTTCCACGAGTACCTCGACGCGGCCGGCGACGACGTCCACCCGGGGGCGAGGATCCTGCTGCCGGAATACTGCAAATACCTGCTGGACCGGGCCTGGCACCACTATCCGTCCGAGCTTCCCACCGAGGGCCTGGCCGAATCGCCGACCTCCGGGCACCTGGACCCGCAGCTTTCCATCCCCGTGGAGGACATCTCCGAGGGCTGGACGAAGGCCGGCACGGTCGGCCAGGAGGTCTACGGGGCGTCGGCCCCGCTCGTCTTCTCGACGCGGCATTGCTTCCTGGTGGGCGAGGGGGGGCTGGTCATCCGCTGCGACTACCCGGCGCTCATGGACCATCTGGAGGGGGACGAGTCGCGGGGCAAGGCGCGGTTCCGCGTCCTGGGCGACCCTCGCCTCGCGTGCGACGTGCGGCTCGTCGCCGATCACACGAACGCCCTGCCCGAGGTGGAGCTGAAGATCAAGGGGGGCCGGCGCCGCGTCGAGGGGAAGCTCGTCGACTTCGGCGGGCTCGCCTTCGAACTCCCCGGCGACGCCGAGGTATCCCTCTCTTGGCGGGCCCCCGAGGCGCTCGGCGAGCAGGCCGGGGACGCCGGGAAGGGCGAGGGCCAGGGGAGTCGCGAGAAGAAGGCCAGGGCCGAGGCGAAGGGCGGCAAGAAGGGCCGCGATTGAGGCGACGGACTCGCCGGGAACGACGTGGGCAAAACGCTTCCCACGACCGGGAAGGACGGCGATTCAACCCAGGAGCGAGACCATGGCGAACACGGCCCGCGTGGGCGACGGACCCGAGACCATCGCCGGCAAGGGGGCGATCGTGACCGGGGGGACGACGGGGATCGGCCGGGCGACCGCCCTGCGCCTCGCCGCGGACGGGGCCAAGGTCCTGATTTGCGGTCGGCATCAGCGGGAGCTGGACGACGCGATGGCCGACCTCCGCGAGGCGGGCGGCGAGGTCCACGGCATGACGGTCGACCTGAGCCGCCGCGAGGACGCGACCCGCCTCTTCGCCGAGGCGGATCGGCTCCTCGGCCGGGTGGACATCCTGGTGAACAACGCGGCCCTCGGCGCGGGCGGGATCGGCGACGAGTCCGAGAGCGACTGGGAGTACGTCATCCGGACCAACCTCATCGGATACCTGGCCTGCGCCCGCGAGGCCATCGCCCGCATGCGCGCCGCGGGCGCCGGCCACATCGTCAACATCGGCTCGATGAGCGCCGACGTGCGCGAGGAAGGCAGCTCGGTCTACGTCGCGACCAAGTCGGCCATCCAGGGGTTCAGCGAATCGCTGAGGAAGGAGGTCAACAAGCTGGGGATCAAGGTCTCGCTCATCGAGCCGGGCGCGGTCGGCACGGACATGCAGCCGGACAAGGAGACGCACGCCGCCCAGGCGGAGAGCGGCGAGATGCTCAAGGCCGAGGACATCGCCGACTGCGTCCTCTTCTGCCTGACCCAGCCCTGGCGCTGCGACGTGGTCGCGGTCTCGATCCGGCCCCACGCGCAGGAGATCTGAGCGGGGCCGGGCGGACGATCGGATATCGAAACTCGACGCAAAAGGACGATGCGGCATGTGTCGAATCGCCGTGTACATCGGCCCCCCGCTGAAGGTCTCGAGCATTCTGCGCGACGCCCCACACGGGCTCGCGGACCAGAGCCGGGAGGCGAAGCTGATGAGGGATTGGAGCGTCGCCGGGGACGGCTGGGGCGTCGGCTGGTTCTGCCCGGAGGCCGGGCCCGAGCCCGGCCTGCTCAAGAGCGCCCTGCCGCTGTGGTCGGACCCCAACGGCGTCACCTCGCCCCGGGCGATCGCGTCCGGCTCCATCGTCGGCCACGTCCGATACGCGTCCCCCGGCGTGGAGGCGTGCCTCCTCAACACGCCCCTCTACGCCGTGGAGGGCCGCCTGTGGACCGTGAACGGCTCGATCGAGCCCTGGCCCGGCCCGATCTCCAAGGCCCTCCGCGACCGCCTCGACCCCGACCACGAGGCCGACCTCCGCGGATCGACCGACGGTGAGATGCTCGCCGCGCTGTGGCGCACCCACCTCCGGCGCGTGGGGGGGAGCGACGCCGCCGCCGCGACGCGCTCCATGCTGCGCGAGGCCCGCGACATCGCCCGGGCCATGGGCGGGAAGATGGCGGTCAACCTGATCCTGGCCGACGCCGAGGCCGCGCTGGCCGTCCGTTTCGCCGACGGGACCGAGCCGAACTCCCTGTTCCAGCTCGCGAGCGACGAGCGCTGGCGGGGCGGCTCGCTGGTCGCCTCCGAGCCGCTGGATTCCGGGGCCGGCTGGGTCGGGATCCCGCCGGACAGCATCGCGCGCCTGGACGGCGCGGGGATCCGCGTCGAGCCGCTGGGGCTGGACGACGAAGCCCAGGCCGCCGCCTGAGCCGGGGCCGCGAGGAGCCGGCGGCGCGAGAGGGCCGGCTCCCCGCGGCGAGGCGAAGCGTCAGGAATCGCTCACGCGACCGGTCCCGCGGCCGCCCATGTGATGGGCCTTGCCGATATCGACGAGACGGTCGCGGACGCCTCCCTGGGCGTTGTGGGCGCGGCTCGACTCCTCGGCCAGCCGCTTCTGCTCGGCGTCGACCTGGCTCGACGCCCCGGACGCGGCGCCGGCGGCGGGGGCCGGATTCCCAGGCTGGTCGAGCGCCTCGGTCAGCTTGTGTTCTCGGATCGGTTCGTCGGACATGGGTGCCTCCTGGTGTCGGACGTGTCGCGATGGGCCGGCGACGCGCGCCGTCGGCCCCCGCGTGATGGACGAGGCAAGGGGCGCGCCGGGAGGGGGGCAATCGGCGGCCGGGGACCCGGTGGGAATCATTGCGGGTTCAAAACATGAAAACGCGGCGCGATTTTTGAAGGACCATCGGGCCGGGACGCTCGCGAGGCGGGCGGCCGTGGATCGGCGACACCCAGGGACGAGAGTGAAGGAGCAGGCGCGATGGGTCTGAAAACGTGGTTGAACGGGACGCTCGCCGCCTCGGCGACGCTCTTGCTTGTGACGTTGGGGTGCGGGCCGAACGACCGCGCCCCCGAGATGGGCACCCCGGCGACGACGGGGATCAACTCCACGGCGCCGCCGGCCGACACGACGAGCGGCCCCGCCGGGACCGGCCACGCCCCCACCGGCGACTCGATGTTCGGTGGCGTCTCCTCCGACGCCACGGCCACGGCCCCGGGGACGCCGGGGACTTCCGCCACGGCCCCGGCCGGCGGCGCGTCCCCCGCGGCTGGCGCGTCGGCCGAACCCGGCTCCGGCGCCCCCGGCGTGAACGACTCCTCCGGCGGCGCCGGCCCGACGGGGGCCGCGCCACCGGCGCCCGCGGGGAGCGCGCCGGGCGACACGGGCTCGGGCGGCACGGGGGCCGGTTCGGGCGGCACCGACTCGGGCGGCTCGAGTACCTCTCCCACGACGCCTTCGAGCGGCACGCCGGCCCAGGGCGTCGGCGCCGGCACCTCCGGGGCCGCCGGGGCGACGGGGACCGGGCCGTCGACCACGCCCTGACGCCGGGCGAATCGAAGCTCCCACGGCGGTCGCGCGGACCCATTCGCGCGCCCGCCGTCTCCACTATTCGAAGCGAGCCTTGCACGCCGATGTAAGACGAGCGGGCATCATGTCGGAGTCCCGGCCCGCCCCCGGCGCGAGGCTCTCTTTCGGGAGCCTCGATCCAGACCGGAAGACCCGCTTGGACCTCCTGCCATCGGAGAAGATCAACGCCACGAGGCTGATCACCGGCCGCTTCTCGCTCGACGAGATCGACGAGGCATCCGACGCCTCGCCAGACAAGGCTCGCGCGGGCGCGGTGTTCGTGGGGTACTCCATCTGACGGGAGACGCCCATCATGATCCCCGTCCGTCGAGAGGGCGCGATGGTCGGCGCGCCC
>NZ_JBBCIR010000056.1:0-4531 GCF_037189885.1 Paludisphaera sp. | reverse complement strand
GCGGGGGCGTGGGCGTGGACCGGAGGGGAGAGCGTCGGGGTGGGGACGCCTTCGGCGCCCAGGCTCAGCAGGAAGGCGAACAGGTCGGCCCGCTCGCGCGGCGGCGAGGATCTCCGCGACCTCGGCGGCCTGCCTCGGGGTCAGCCCGGCCGCGTCGACGGGGCGCGGGGGGACCGGCGTGCGGGGCCTGGGCTCCGGGCCGGGCTCGGCGCCGTCGAGCTGAGGGACAAGCCAGTCGAGCCCGTCGAGGTTGTCGAGCAGGCGCTCCTCGACGTCGTCGTCGGTGTGCCCGAGGATGCCGATGCGCCCCTTGTAGCCGCTGTCGCGGATGATCCGGAGGAGCTTGAGGTCTTCCTCGCCCTGCCCAAGCGGCAGGATCTTGCGGCCCACGCGATCACCGCCGACGTCCATCCCGTTGATGTTCAGGGCCATCAGGTACGGCAGCATCGTCTTAAGGAGCGCGGGGAAGCGGTCGAGGTGGTCGTGGCCGTGGTGGAGGTTGTAGACCAGGCCCACGTTGTCGATCCCCTGCCCCTTCAGCCGCTCGACGATGGCGATCTGGTTCTCGGGCTCGCCGAACCAGCCGCCGTGGTTGTACAGCCCGACGGAGCACCCGATTTCGGCGGCGGCCCTGGCCAGCGGCGCGACGCGCGCCGCGGCGTCGGCCACGCGACGCTCCTGCTCGGCGCCCTCGACCTTATCCGGGCCGTAATCCGCCAGGACCCAGAGTTGCGACTTGATCCCGTGACGCTTCAGGAGATCCAGGATCCGCCGCGAGTCGTCGTTCAGCTCGGCCGGCCCCCAGAAGGCGGTCAGCTCGATGCCGTGGCGGTTGAGGGCCTCGACCTCGGCGTCGAAGGTGGGGATATGCTCCGCGCGCCAGTCATAGGCGAGGCTCTTGAACCCCAGCCGCTCCAGCATCGCCGCGCGCTCTTCCGGCCCGCGCTTCTTCGAGTCGAACGGCACGACGCACCAGGCCGTCAGGTTGTCGCGGTCGAACAGCTTCGCGCCGGCCTTCTCGGCCTTCGGCGCGTCTTCGCGGCCGACCTGCGCGCAAATCAAATCGGTCGTCAGCAGCGCGACGATCCCCACGAGGGCGACCCAAGCGATCAGGTGTTTCGGTCGGGCGGGGGCGTTCGGCATCGGTGGGCCCTTCGAGGAGCGGGGGGGCTAGCCGGCGGGCCTTCAGGCCCGGATCCGCTAGGTTATCGCCCCGCCCCGCGACGGGCAACCGCCGCGCTCCACGGCGGAGAGGTTGGGACCGGAATCCGGCGGTCCCCGGTCGCGCGATTCACATGAAGTGGCGAAGGGCCGTTCCTCCCGGCCATGATCCTGGCACCGGTCCGCGTGCTCAGGCTTCGCAGGAACGCAAGCGACGGGGCGCAGACATGGGAGGGCAGCCCGCCCACGCGGTAGTTCACCGCGAGCGCCCGCTGCGGTGCCTATGACGGTTTTCGCCCGGGGGGCTCGTCGACTGTGCAGGATGCGGATGAGTCGTCCCGCGCGAACTCGGGAAGTCCCGAAACCCGCAGCGAGGGGCCGGTTTGGAGACTTTGATTCCGAGACGAGATACGGGGCAGAGATCGGAGACGCCGAGGCAGTCGCTCGGCCGAGTCCCAGAAACGGGCGTTTCTGAGACAGTCTCGCCGGCCGCTGCGGGAGGCGGCATCTGAGGAGCAGGTCACAGGCCCTGTGCCGTTTGGGGTACAGGACAACTGGCGGCGTTACCGTGCGTGTCCCTTTGGGATAAACTCAGCTCCTACACCTAAGCCGATTTCGCTGACTGGCCATCGGAGGAGTGGCGTGGGGGCGACCATATATGCCTACATCGAGTATGACGATGCCCCGGAGTACTACCCCGCCGGTTCCGTCCCCGAACCGTTCGCCCAGGAGTCCGATCGGGTCATCGACTTGACCACGAACGTCGGGCTCTCACACGCCAAGGACTACGTCTTCTTGGGGGCAATCGGGGGGCCGAGGAACCCAAAGGGTCTTGCTCCGCTCATCCGGCCGCGTGGCCTGCCGCCTAATGTAAACTGGAGGATCTCCAAGGACTTCGACCCGCAAGACCCGATGGTCGGCTGGTTAACGCCCTTGGAGATCGAAGCGGCTTTGGATCACATGGAGATCCGACGAGAGGAATTGAGTTTCGGCTTGCAGGTCACCTTGGACCTATTGCAGTTGTTGGGGGACCGCTTGGGTCCTGAGCGGGTCCGCTTCGTATTCGAGATGGGCGACTGAGGACTGCTCAACCACCACGCCACATGGCGTCGAGCCTACACGATGTGACCGCTGTCCCCGCGGTGTCATCGTTCTCTGCAATGTAAACGGCTGATTCAGGCGATATCCTCTCTGGCCCTCCCGGCAGCTCCGACGATGCCGCGGAAGGCGGAACGTGCCGTTTGGCGTATACATCAGGTGTCACGGCGGTTAGCCATGGCCCGTTCCTGATATCATCAACCTACTCGGCGGGCCAATCCGCCGTGCATCGGACTTGGCGTCGGGCGGGAGGAGGTCCTTGGTCCATACCGAGCGGATTATCGAGCGGTCGATCGGCATCTGGTCCGAGTGGCCGGGCCGTCGGGTCATGATCGTGGCGGCTGCCGGCCTCCGTGATGGTGTCGATGTCGAAGAGGTACGGGTCGAGTTGTCCGCCGCTCGATGCCCATATTTCATCAGTTGGCAGCAGGAAGACGGAGCGTCTGACGAGACACTCTTTCATTGGCTGTCGGCGCGGCACGCATCGCACTTCAAGGAAGCGAGCTTGGAGGTCCCGGCTCCGCCACCAGCTCTGACTCGGCTCCAGGGCTCGGTCGTCGAGCGGGTCGAGTTGTATGGGCGTAGGGACCTTGACGCGGTTGTCGCGGCCATCGTCCTCGGCCACGGAACCGGGGTCGGCTTCGCAACAGCCCGTGATCTGGCGAACAAGGACCGATTCTCACGTCTCGGGGTCGCGGAATTGGCCGTGGCGGACGGCGATCGCCTTCGCCGCGAGTTATCACGCCAGGGCATGGAGAGAATCGCCGAGCTTCGTGCCCGAACCTCCTAACATCGTGACGCGGCGGGACGAGTCCGCCGCGTCATTTTGCGTCCAGCCCACCCCGCACGCTCGTCGCCCCCCACGCAGGGCCCATTCCCTGCCATGGATGCGGCCGATGCGAACTATGCCCCTTTTGGGACGATCGGCAGCCTCGACGATGCCGTGGGCCTGTCTCAACGACGGGCGTTTTTGAGGCGGGGTAGCCGGGCGTCAGCAGAGGCCGCATCGGACGGGCGGCCTTGGCCCCTCGACCGGTCCGTTGCCCTTGGTCGCCGGGTTGGCGAAACTGCCTACGGATCCCCCTCCACCCCGGCACCACGAGTCAGGCGGTGTACCTCATGGATCTGGTTCAGTATGCACACCGGCTCGAACGGCTCGAACTGGTGGTCTGGTGCGTCGCGGCGCTACTTCTGGTGACCATGTTACTGCTCTTCGCGGTCATCGCGCGGAGCTTGCGACGCCAAGTTGTCCTGCGGGACCGCAAAGGGGCCGTGCGGATGGTTCTCGGGATGGACGAGGCGGACGAGCCGGAGTTGGTCCTGTGGGACCGGGACGCGAAGTCATGGACGGGCATTCGGTGCGATTTGGAGGGCTCACCCAGATTGTTCGCGGCCGACCGGGCGGGGCATGTGGCGATGCAGGTCGGTATCCTTCCCGGGGAAGTCCCCGGGTTGATGATCAGGCATAAGTCCGACCGGGACAGGGTCCAACTCTGTCTGGACGACGCCGGCTCGCCGTACCTCTTCGTGTTCGGGGACGAGGGCACTCGCCGGCTCGCCGTGGGCATCTCGCCAAAGCGCGAGCCGGCAATCGTGTTCTTCGACAGGGCGGGGGAGGAGCGGATTGGCGTAGGATTCGAGGCGAATGGCGAGCCGTTTATTCACGTCCTTGACGAACATGGAAACGTCGTCAATCGGTTACACCCGGCCAAATCCGCCACGCCTGAAAACTAAACACTTGTTCACGCCTAGTTAAGTCCCCCAGGTCATGGCGGCGGGCCCGGCGTCCCGGGAGGGCGACCCGACCCGCCGCACTAGGCCGTGTTGACGGATTGGGCGAGCTTCCGGACGTGGATGAAGCCGAAGACGATCCGGGCGACGCCGAGGTAGACGTCCCTGAGCTTCTCATGCCTGGTGGCGAAGCGGCGGAACTGCTTGGCCTTGGCGAACGCCCGCTCCACCCGGTTCCGCCGCTTGTAGGCCTCCCGCATCTCGTCGTCCCACGGCCAGGGCTCCTTGCGATTCTTCCGGTTCGGGATCACCGGCAGGGCGTCGAGGTCGTCCAGGACGACGTCGCGGACCGCGTCGGAATCGAAGCCCTTGTCGCCCAGGACCTCGGCGCCGCCGCCGCCGGCGTCGCGGGCCTCGATCAGCAGGCCTCTCGCCAGCGGGGCGTCGTTCCTCTGGCCTTCGGCCACGTCCACCGCGACGACGCCGTCCTCGTCGCGCGCCACGGCGATCACCTTCGTCGAGAGGCCGCCGCGCGACCGGC
>NZ_JBBCIR010000055.1:0-39821 GCF_037189885.1 Paludisphaera sp. | reverse complement strand
GCCTTGTTGCGCTCCTTGGGGTTGCGCCCGCGCGTGGGGCGCTGGGAGGGGCCCTGGGGGGGCTTGGGGGCGCCGATGATCACGTCGCGGCCGTAGTCGGGGTTCGGCCCCGCGGGCCCGTCGTAGGGGGCCGGGGCGGGGCGGGGGCGGTCGCCCAGCAGCAGGTCGGAGGCGTCGATCGCCGCCGCGGGGGGCCCGCCGGGGGCCGGGGCCGCCGCGCCGGCGCGGCGGGAGGGCTCGGCGACGAGCCGGACGGCCATGTTCTGCGGCGACTGCAGGAACCCCCGCGAGTCCGCCAGCAGGAGCGTGGCCCACAGGTGCTTGCAGGGCTCCCCCAGCGGGCCGAAGTAGGGGCACGAGCACGTCGCCAGCAGCCGCGCCCCGCGCAGGCGGGCGCGGACGCGGTACTTGGTGGTCCCGCGCACCCGGGCGACGACCTCGTTGGGCTTCGCCGACATCAGGCTGACGCGACCCTTGGTGAAGTACGACTGGCCCCGCGAGCGCACGGCCTCGCTGAAGTTCCTGGCGACTTTCTGGGCGATCCCCATCATCGATTCCCACCCCGGGGCGCATCGGCCGGGGGGCCGAACAGCCCCCGGGGGGATGCTCCCTCCTCGGCTTGGATCACAGGCTCTCATCCTCCCGCGCCGGCGCCGCGCGCCGTCAGACGTCGAGGTTCTTGGCCTCGAGCGCGTGCTTCTCGATGAACTCCCGGCGCGGCCCGACCTCGTCGCCCATCAGGGTCGAGAAGAGGTCGTTGGCGGCGGCGGCGTCCTCCAGGCGGACCTGCAGCAGCGTGCGCCTGGTCGGGTCCATCGTGGTCTCCCAGAGCTGCTCGGCGTCCATCTCGCCGAGGCCCTTGAAGCGGGTGATCTTGATCCCCTTCTCGCCCAGCTTCCGCACCGTCGGCGCCAGCGACCGCAGGTCCAAGAGCGGGTGCTCCTCGCCGTCGCGGCGGAGGATGAACCGCGGGGGCGGCTCGTCGCCGGTGACCTCGCGGGCCAGCAGCGTGTCGGCGCGCAGGCCGTAATCGTCGCGGAGCCGGGCGAGGTTCTTGTTCAGGGCCCGGACCTCCAGGAACTCGTGGACCCGGCGGGAGGGGGGGTCGCCGCCGCCCGCCGCCTCGGCCTCGGCCGACTCCTCGGCCGTCGCCGGGTGGGCCTCCTCGTACTCCTCCTGCGACCAGTACGGCGTCTCCGCGCCGTGCTCGTCCTCCACGAGGTACAGGGGCAGGAGCCCGGCGCGGGGGTCGGCCTTGGGGTCGGTGGCGGGGTGGGCGCGGGCGAGGAACTCCCGCAGCGAGCGGTTCCGCCGGCCGAAGGCCCGCAGGCCCCCCTCGATCGCGATCCCCAGGTCGACCAGCGCCTTGAGGCGGTCCCCCGCGATCGCGCCCGGGACCGACTCCGGCCCCTCGCCCTCGGCCGGGGCGGGGGCGCCGGCGGGGACCAGGACCGCGTCGGCCAGGCCGGCGGACATGAGGATCGCCTGCATCTGCTCCTCGGTGTGGACGTACCGCCGGCCCTTCTTGCCGCCGGAGAGCATGTACAGCGGGGGCTGGGCCACGTACAGGTGCCCCTGGGCCACCAGCTGGGGCATCTGGCGGTAGAAGAACGTCATCAGCAGCGTCCGGATGTGCGAGCCGTCGACGTCGGCGTCGCTCATCATCACCACCTTGCCGTAGCGGCGGCGGGACGGATCCTCCTCCTCGCCGATGCCGTTGCCGACGGCGGTGATGATGTTGCGCACCTCCTCGTTGCCCAGCACGCGGTCGAGCCGGGCCCGCTCCACGTTGAGGATCTTGCCCCGCAGCGGCAGGATCGCCTGGTACATCCGGTCGCGGCCCCCCTCGGCGGTGCCGCCGGCGGAGTCGCCCTCGACGAGGAACAGCTCGCTGGCGTCCTGGTCGCGGCTCGTGCAATCGAACAGCTTGCCCGGCAGCCCGCCGCCGGAGAGGACCCCCTTGCGGTTGCGGACCAGCTCCCGCGCCTTCCGCGCCGCCTCGCGCGCCTCGGCGGCGAGTTGCGCCTTGGCGACGATCCGCTTGGCCGCGGCGGGGTTGTTCTCCAGGTACTCCGCCAGCTTCTCGTTCACGACCCGCGTCACGATCCCCTCGACCTCGCTGTTGCCCAGCTTGGTCTTGGTCTGCCCCTCGAACTGCGGGTCGGGGACGCGGACGCTGACGATGGCGGTGAGGCCCTCCTTGAAGTCCTCCCCGGTGATCGTCAGGTCCTTCTTGCTCGCCGGCGCGGCGGCCTTGGCGTACTGGTTCAGCGTCCGCGTGAGCGCGGCGCGGAAGCCGGTCAGGTGGCTCCCCCCCTCGACTGTGTTGATGTTGTTGCAGTACGAGACGACCATCTCGCTGATCGAGTCGTTGTACTGCATCGCCACGTCGACCTCGACGGCCCGCTCGTCGTCGCGGCCGGCGAGGAGCACCGGCTGGTGGAACGGCGTCTGCGCGCGGTTGAGGTAGGCGACGAACTCGGCGAGCCCCTCGGACGAGAAGAACTCGTCGGACCGGGGCTCGTCGCCGCGCTCGTCGGTCAGGCGGATCCGCACGCCGCGGTTCAGGAAGGCCAGCTCGCGGAGCCGCTTCTCCAGGACATCGTAGGAAAACTCGATGTTGGCGAAGATGGACGCGTCGGGCAGGAACCGGATGGTGGTGCCGGTGGACTTGGCGGGGCCGCGCGCCTTCACCGGGCCCATCGCCACGCCCTGCTCGTACTGCTGGGCCCAGACCTGGCCGTCGCGGCGGACCTCGGCCTCCAGCCACTCCGACAGGGCGTTGACGACCGTCACGCCGACGCCGTGGAGGCCGCCGGAGACCTTGTAGGTGTCGTGGTCGAACTTGCCCCCCGCGTGGACCTTGGTGAGCACGATCTCCAGCGTGCTCTTGCCCGAGGCGTGAGCGTCGACCGGGATGCCGCGGCCGTCGTCGACGATCGACGCCGAGCCGTCGGCGTGGAGCGTCACCGCGATGTTGCGGCAGTGGCCCGCCATCGCCTCGTCGATCGAGTTGTCCACCACCTCGTACACCAGGTGGTGCAGGCCCCGGGCCGAGGTGTCGCCGATGTACATGCCCGGGCGCTTGCGGACCGCCTCGATCCCCTCCAGCACGCGGATGTTGGCGCCCGTGTAGGAGCCGTCCCCCCCGGCCGCCGCGCCGTCCGCGGTCACGATCTCGCTCGCGTCGACGTCAACGTTCTTGGTCAAATCCATCGCGGCGGTTCCTCGATTCGTCCTGTCCCTTGGTGGTGCTTCCTCGTCGCGTCCTTGCGGTGTGACTCGTTCGCGCCCTCGATATCGATCGGCCGGCCGTCAATCGGCCCGCCCCTCCAGCTCGCGCAGCCGCGCCTCCAGCTCCTCGGCCCGCAGCCGCGCGGCCCGGGCCTCATGCTCGGCCGCCTCCGCCCGCCGGCGCTCGGCCTCGGCGCGCCCTCGCTCGGCCTCGGCCCTCGCCTCGGCGGCCTCGGCGCGGCGGCGTTCGGCCACCTTCTGGCGGCGTTCCTCCAGCTTGCGACGACGCTCCGCCGCCGCCTCCTCGCGCGCCTCCAGGGGGGTGCTGAACGGCGAGCCGTCGGGGTGGTAAATCGTCAGGCCCTCGGGCCCTTCCGGCTCGAACCGGATGCCCAGCCGGGGGCTGGTCCAGCCCGCCGTCTCCTCGATCGCGGCCAGCCGGCCGTCGCGCCGGATCCAGCCTTGCAGCGTCCGGGAGTCGGGGTCGAAGAAGTAGTATTCCTCCACCCCCCGCTCGTCGTAGAACCGGAACTTGCGCTCCATCTCGGGGTCGCGGTTGCCCGGCGAGCGGACCTCGAAGACGACGGTCGGCGGCACGCCCGCTTCCCGCCACTGCATGTACGACCCGCGTTCCCCCTTGGGACGGCCGAAGGCGACCATGGCGTCCGGGGCGGTGCGGACCTCGGGCGCCCCTTCCTGGGCGTACCACAGGAGGTTGCCGGCGACGAAGACGTCGGGGCGGTCGCGGAAGAGGAATTGCAGGCCCTCGACGATCGTGCATATCCAGCGGAATTGGATCGTGTTGTCCGACATCGGCTCGCCGTCGTCGTCGGGGTACAGGAGGGCGTCGTCGATTTCCCGCGCGATGGAAGTCTTCATGGTCCGGCCTCCTCTCCCGGCTCGGGGCCCGCGAAACGGCGGTCGGCCGCCCGGCGGCGGCTCGCGGCCTTCGATCAATCGTCCACCCGGCCGATCCGGAACCGCAGGTCGGAGATCCGGGCGTCGGGGCACGCCTCGCGCAAGGCCCGCAGCAGTTCGGGCTTGCGGTAGGCGGACAGCTCTTCCAGCAGCGCGGGGTGGTCGACGGTGATGGTCAGGGCCCCGCGCCGGACGTCCCCGAGCCTGGTCCGGGCCCGGTGGGCGTCCCCGACGGCGGCGTCCCACGCGGCTTGCAGCTCCAGCGTCGCGTGCAGCCGGCCGTATCCGCGGAGGGCGAACAGTTCGCCGAGCACGTCGGACAGGGGCTTGGGACCGCGCGGGTCGGGGTTGGGCATGCGGGTGCGGCGTCCTGGGTCGGGGGTCCGGGCCGTCCTCCGGGCCCGGGCTCGCGGCGCGACTTCGGCCGGCTCGGCCGGCCTCGTCCTCAGCGCTCGCGGGTCAGCGGCATCACGACGTAGGCGTACTGATCCGGGGTCTTGAACACGGCGGCGTTGCGGGCGTCGATCAGCTCGGCGGTGATCTCGGCGTCGTCGTCCAGGGTCTTCAGGGCGTCCAGCAGGTAGCGGGGGTCGAAGGTGATCTCGACGGCCTTCCCCTCGTAGTCCAGCGGCATGTCGACCTGGGCCGAGCCGACGTCGGCCGCCTGGCTGGAGAGCTTCAGGGCCCCGGGTCCGAACTGGAAGTCGACGCCGCGGCTCTCGTCGCTGGTGACGATCGACGCCTGCTCCACCGCCAGGCGCAGCGGGCCGACGGCCATCGGCACCTTGGTCTCCACGCTCGTGGGGAAGACGTCCTGGTAGCGCGGGAACCTCCCCTCCACCAGCCGGGTGTAGATCACGGCGCCCTCGGTCCGCACCAGGGCCGTCGCCGGCTGGAGGCTCAGGTGGACCAGCAGGTCGTCGTCGACGAGGTTGCGCTCGATCAGCTTCAGGGCCTTCACCGGGATCACGGGGGTCCCGGAGGGCGCCGGCGGGTCGTTCTCGGACTGGGCCCCGGCGGACATCTTGGCCAGCCGGCGGCCGTCGGTGCCGATCATGGCGATCCCGTCGGGCTTCAGCTCCACGAGGACCCCGCCCAGGGCGTAGCGGGCACTCTCCAGGTCGGTCGCGAAGATCGTGCGGCGGATCAGCTTCTTGAGGTCGCCGGCGAGGATCACGTGGTACTGGTCGGCCCCGAAGTCCGGCACCTCGGGGTAGAGGGACGGGTCTTCCAGCGGCAGCTTGAAGCTGGACCGCGCCCCGCGCACCAGGAGGTGCTCGTCGCCGGTCTCCAGCAGGAGTTCCTCGTCGCCGCTGGTCCGCAGGATCGGGCCGATCTTCTGCGTGGGGAGGATGGCCGAGCCCGCCTGCTCCACCTTGACCCCGAGCACCCTATGCCGGATGCCCACCTCCAGGTCGGTCCCCATCAGGACCGAGCCCTCCTCGTCGTCCACCACGAGCTTGACGTTCTGGAGGATCGGCTTGGGGCTCCGCGCGGGCACGACGCCGCTGACCATGTTGAATGCGGTGAGCAATCCTTCGCGGTTGCACAGGGCCCTCATGCGCGTGCCTCGCTCTGGCTGGCTGGGACGTTCGCCGACGTCGCTTCGGTCGACCCCGGTCGTTCTCGACGGGCCGAAAGGGGGGGACTGGCCCGCGCCGCCGGGCGTGGGGCCTCGGCCGCGAAGTCGGGCGGGTCGGGGGGACTGGGGCCGGGCCGCCCGCGTCCGCTCCCCATCATCTGGAATCGGAGATCCACTCCCGGTCCATCATACCACGACCGAGGCCGCGGCGAAGCCCCGCGCGACGGGATTCCCGGGATACGGCCGGACGACCCACCGGCCCATCCGGGTCGACGGGCGACCCGCCTCGCCCCCGAGGGGTTCGGGCCGGCTCGTCTCCGGTCTTCATGAGTTAAACAGGAACACCGCCGCAGTAATCATAGGACGGCGGCCGCGCTGTGGATAACTTCGAGGTCAACCCGCGAAGTGCAGCATACCAAAAGACTTACCCCGCCGCAACGCCGAACCCGCGCCGTTCACAACCCGGTCAATGGCGCGGTGGAGGCCCCGCGCGCATCGGTTCGCGGCGGTGTGGAGGACGCCCACGCCGCGTCCCTCCCTGTCGATCCCCCCTCGGACGACGCGCCCCTTCGGCGCGAGTTATCCACAGGTCGTCCACGGCCTTCGCGCGGGGAACCTTGCGGATCGCGGGGTCTATATGGCGCGGCCGCGATGGGCGCGATGCTTCCCCGGGCCGCGCCGGATTTCGGATCGGCCATCATGACGGCCTTCCCCTTCGCGGGGGAAGGTGGCTCGGAGGGCCTCATGGGGGAGGCCGGCGGGATCCCAGGCCGGCCGAGCGGGCCTTCGATCGCTCTTGCGGCCCCGCGTCGGTCGTCCCCGAGCGTTTCAGGGCGCGATCGCCGGCTAACCGTGGAGACCGATGCGCGAGGAAGAGGGCAGGGCGCTCGCGAGGGGGGGGCGACCGACGCGCTCGTCGCGGGCGGTCCCCCCCTCGCTTCGCGGGCTCACGACCGGACCAGCTCCTGGAAGCGGCCGTTGGCGTCGTCCCAGGCGTGGGGGTCGCGGGGCTCGTAGACGTTGACGGGGAACGAGCGGGCGACGATGGAGCGGAGGTCCTTCAGCGAGCCGATCCGGCCGCGGCCCATCGCCTGCATCAGGATGTTGCCGATCGCCGTGGCCTCGACGGGGCCGGCGTGGACCGGCCGGCCGCAGGCGTCGGCGGCGAACTGGCAGAGCAGCGTGTTCTTCGAGCCGCCGCCGACGATGTGGATCGTCTTGATCTCGGTCCCGACGATCGCCTCCAGCCGCTCGATCGCCCAGCGATACTTCAGCGCCAGGCTCTCCAGGCAGGTGCGGATCAGCGCGCCTTCGGATTCCGGCGCCGGCTGGCCGGTCTTCTGGCAGTAGGCGACGATCCGCGCGGGCATGTCGCCGTGGGGGAGGAACGAGGGGTCGTCCGGGTCGATCAGCGGGCCGAACGGGGCCGAAGACATGGCCATCGCCATGAGCTGCTCGTAGCTCATGTCGTTGCCGGCCCGCGCCCACGTCCGGCGCGACTCCTGCACGAGCCACAGGCCCATGATGTTCTTCAGGAGCCGCGTGGTCCCCAGCACGCCCCCCTCGTTCGTGAAGTTGTACCGATACGTATCCTCGTTGATGACGGGGCGGGGGACCTCCACGCCCAGGAGCGACCACGTCCCGGAGCTGAGGTAGCACCAGTCCGGCGGCGAGTCGGTCCCGACGGTCTTGCTGGCGGTCGGCACGGCGACGACCGCGCTGGCGGTGTCGTGCGTCGGCGGGGCAATCACCGCGACGGGCTTCGACAGCCCGACCTCCTCCGCCACGCTGCCGCGCAGCATCCCCAGCTCGCTGCCGGGATCGATCAGGTCCGGGAGGATCGCGCGCGGCAGCCCGAGCGCCCCGCAGATCTCGTCCGACCACGTCCCGGTGCGGGGGTCGAGGAGCTGGGTGGTGGACGAGTCGGTGCGCTCGGCGGCGCGGACGCCGGTGAGGAGCCAGCCGAGGACGTCGGGGACCATCAGCATCGTCTCGGCGACGTCCAGCAGGGGCGAGCCGGCCGTCTTCAGCGCCAGGAGCTGGTAGACGGTGTTGAACGGCAGGAACTGGAGGCCGGTGATCTCGTAGATCCGCTCCTTGGAGATCTTCGAGAAGGCGGCGTCGAGCATGCCGTCGGTGCGGGGGTCGCGGTAGTGGACGGGGTTGCCCAGCAGGGTGTCGTTGCGGCCGATCAGCCCGAAGTCGACGCCCCAGGTGTCCACGCCGACGGCGTCGAGGGCCGCCTTGCCGGCGACGGTCTTGCGGATGGCCTCCTTCATCTCGTCGAAGAGGCGCGGGAGGTCCCAGTAGAGGGTGTCCAGCATCTTGACGGGGCCGTTGGGGAACCGGTGGATCTCCTCCAGGCCGAGCCGCCCTCCGTCGAACCGCCCGAGCATGCCGCGCCCGCTCTCGGCGCCCAGGTCGAGCGCCAGGTAATCGGTCGTCTTCGCCATCGTTCTGTTCTTTCCTCGCGGGCGCGCCGAAATGATCCGGGCCCGTCGCCGTTGCGGCGCGGGCACTCTCGCACGGCCCGATCATAAGCCCCGGCGGCGCCTCCCTCAAGCGGAAGACCGGCCGGCGATTGCGGCGGCTCCCCCGGCGCGGTAGGTTGCGGACGACCTCCGGACCGGCCCGATCGACCGCCGAGGACCGTCCCCATGGCCCGCAAGCGCGCCACCCCGAAGCCCCCCGCCGACGTCCCCGCCGTCCCGTCCGCGGGGGGCATCCCCGACGCCCTCCCGGGGGAGGTGGCCGGGCTCGCGTCGCTGATCGGCTCCATCCGGACGAGGCGGGTGGTCCTGTTGCGTTCCCACGTCGTCGCCGACCCCGACGCGCCGGCGTTCGGCGTCGCGGGGACGGTGGGCCTGGAGCCCCCGGAAAGCGTGCACGACTTCGACCCGAGGACGGGCGTGTTGCGGGTCGTCTGCCACTGCCGGCTATCGGCGTCCGGGGCGCCGACCAAGGGGAAGGGGAAGGGTCGGAAGGAGGAAGCCGGCGCCCCCTTGCTGATCGTGGAGGCCACGTTCCTGCTCGAATTCGACGTCGCCCCCGAGGTCGTCGCCCGGATCGACGACGCCCTGCTCGACGTCTTCAGCGGCGTCGCCGTCTCCCAGGCGTGGCCCTACTGGCGCGAATTCGTCCGCGACGCCTCCACCCGCGCCGGCCTCCCAGTCATCGACGTCCCGTTCGAAGTCGAGTTCTGACGCGGCCCCTGCGCTTGGCGCGGACGGGCGCGATCAGCGGACGTCGATCGTGATCGGCTTCGAGCGCTCCTTGGTAATCTTCTGGCCGCGGGCGCCTCCGCCGATCGTCGCCACCGTGAGGTCGAATTTCCCGGTTTGCTTCGGGGCCTTGATCTTGAAGCGAAACTTGTAGGCGTCGTCCTTGAACTGGTACACGCCGTGCTCATTCTCGTCGTCGCCGAGGCGAAGACCTTGGGACCCGTGCTGGACCTTTTGCTCGCCCTGGCTGGCGAACATGGCGACGACGACGGCTGGCGCCTCCTCGTCGGGGCCGACCTTGACGGTCCCCTCCACGGACATCATCGCTTCCCGGAGCACCGCCGAGTCGGCCTTGGGCTCGGCCACGGCGATGTTCTTCGAATCGGTCCGAATCACGATGTCGTCGTCATCGGCACCGGCGGGCCCGGACACGAAAGCCAGGCAAGCGATCAGGGCGAGTCGCAACGACCCCGTCGAACTCATGGTCAAGTCTCCTCGGCGCCGACATGGGGGGATGTTCGTGGCGTCTCGATATTCATCCTACCGCGCCTTGCCCCGTCGAAAACCACGCGGGACGATGAGCCTTCCTTCCGCCCTCGTGGGGCTGAACAGGAGTCAGGCTTCATGCAACTCAGGACACGCCAGATATGTCCGAGCCGGAGATGATCCCGCCGCCGCGCGAGGCGGATGATCCCGCGGGCGTCGCCCCTCCGCGGCCTGGCGAGATGGCCGCCAACTTCGACGGGTTCATCGCCCTCCTGCTGATCGCGCTGTTCCTGGGATTCAGCCGGTCGCTCGGCGCGCCACGACGTGTCACGGGCGACTTCCTGTTCGAGTCGATCGCCATGCTCCTGGTCTATTCGGGCGCCTGGCTGTTCGCCATCGGCGGCATGCGTCGCGGCGCGGGGGCGAACAGGGGGGCGGCGATCGCATCCCTGATGCTGCTGTCGGCGAGCGTGGCGTACATCGTGGCCGTCATTTTCCGCTCCTCGCGCCCGTTGTAAAACAGTCGTCGCGGCCGAACCGGGAGGGCGGGGCCATGGCGCCGACGCCCGGCGCGGGCCGGATCTTGCCGCCCCTGAATGCGCCGGGGCATCCCGCGGCACTATGGGGGACGAACGAACCGGGAGGGCGGCGGGATGAAGAGGGGCGGACGAGGCGGGTGGATCGGCTCCATCCAGGCGCTGTACGACGAAGGGACCCTCGCGGGGCTCGGCGACGCCGAGTTGCTGGGGGCGTTCCTCGGGCGGGGCGATGCGTCGAGGGGGGCGTTCGAGGCCATCGTGGCGCGGCACGCGGCGATGGTGCTGGACGTCTGCCGGGCGGCCGCCGGGTCGGAGGCCGACGCGGAGGACGCGTTCCAGGCGACGTTCCTGGTCCTGGCGTGCCGCGCGTCGAGCGTCCGGGACCGCGCGTCGCTCGGGCCCTGGCTGTTCGGCGTCGCCCGGCGGCTGGCCGCGAGGGCCAGGGCCGACGCCGCGCGGCGTCGGGCCTCCGAGCGTCGCGCGGCCGGGCTCCGGCCGGCGTCGTCCGGGCCGACCGAGCCCGACGACGCCGTGGCGATGCTGATGGAGGAGGTCGACCGCCTCCCCGCGCGCTATCGCGACCCGGTGGTCCTCTGCCAACTCCAGGGCCTGACCTACGAGGCCGCCGCGCGTCAGCTGGGCTGCCCGCTGGGGACGCTCAGCATCCGGCTCCGTCGGGCCAAGGAGCGGCTGCGGCGGAACCTGGAAGGCCGGGGCGTCGGCGGGGCCTGGGCCCTCGCGCGCGTCGCCGATCCGGCCGTCCCGAAGGCCCTCGCCTCCTCGGCCGCCCGCCTGGGATCGCTCGTCGCGCCGACCCTCGGGGCCGGCGTCCCGGCCCCCATCATGTCGCTGACGCGAGGAGCCCTCACGACCATGAAGATCCGACGTCTCGCCCGCTTTTCCATCGCCTTCCTGGCCCTGGCCGCCGGCGCCTGGGGATGGAACGCCGTCGCCTCGCACGACGAGCCGCCGCCCGCGACGGAGAAACGCCCCGCCCGATATCAGGTGACGGGGAGGGTCGTTGATGAAGACGGCCGGCCGGCGGCCGGGGCGCTGGTCCAGGCGCTGACGCGCGACCCGGCGACCGGCAAGCCGGCGATCAAGTCGGCCAGATCGGGCGCCGACGGGATGTACGCCCTGGACCTACCTCCCGGGCACGTCGGCTCCGTCTCGTTCGTCTCGCCGCCCGGGTGCTGGCGCCCGAACACGCCGACCCTCGCCGCGCTGCCCATGTACCTCTCGAACGACCGGCCCACGATCCGCGCGGACTACAAGGTCGAGCGGGGCATGGCCTGGGATTTCCTCCTCTCCCAGGGCGGTCGTCCGCCCGACCGGGGGGGCGTCGGCTCGGAACCATTTCCGGACCTTCAAACCTCCGCCTATGTCGAATCCGACGCCGACGGCCTGGCGCGGCTGGGAATCCCGCGGGATCGGCGAGAAGCCAAGCTGCTCGCGAGTTCCGTCGGATCGCAATGGCGAAGCGTCCCGTGCTCGATCCGCTGGGACGAGGGCTTCCGACCCGAGGCCGTCCGGAGCGTCGCGAGGCTGGACGGCACGCTCGATCGCTTCTGGGTCACCGACGCCGACGGCCGCTCGGCCATGCTGGAAGCCGCCCCCGACGGGCGGTTCCGGCCGGAGATCGACGGCGGCCGGCTCGTGATCCGCGTCGACCTGCCCGAGGTAAAGGAGACATTGCCGGCCGTCGAAGGGTCGATCGTCGACCGTGACGGGAAGCCGATCGCCGGGGCCCGCGTCGAGGCCGCGTACACCCGCGACCTGACCACGCAAGTGGGCGAGGGGGACGCCTTCGCCACGACGACCGACTCCCGGGGGCGATACCGCCTGGACCGCCTTCCCGCCAGCGTCTGGGGCAGGAAGCCCACGTCGATCCGCCTGGTCGTGACGAAGGACGGCTTCAGCGGGATCGACTCCGACCCGATCCCCGTCGAGGGTGCCGCCGGGCCGATCGCCGTCCCGTCGATCGTCCTGGAGCCGGGATGCTCGGTGACGGGCGTGGTCCTGGGCCCCGACGGACGCCCCCTGGAAGGGGCCGAGGTCGAGCCGGGCCACGCCTTCTCCGCGCGGGCCCGCGTGACCTGGACCGACGCCGAGGGCCGGTTCACGGCCGTCGGGCTCCCCGAGGGGCCGGCCCGGCTCGACGTCCGCTTCGGCACCCTGAACGCGACCGTCGAAACCGCCGCCGAGCGCGACCCCCGGCCGATCGAGGTCCGGCTCCAGGGGCGATGAGGCCGTCGCCTCAAACGAGCGTCAGCAGGACGATCTCGGGCCGGCAGTAGAAGCGGACGGGGGGGCCGCTGGTGCCGACGCCGCGGCCGACGAAGACGGGATAGGCCGGGGCTTGCGCCAGGCCGCCGGCGTACTTGCGGCCGAACCGGGAGGGGAGGACCATCGCGCCGACGCCCGGCACGACCACCTGGCCGCCGTGGGTGTGGCCGCTGAGCATCAGCGAGACGCGCGGGTCGCGGGCGTGCTCGGCGTAGTCCGGGTTGTGCGAGACGACGATCGCCGCGTCCCCCTCGCGGGCGTCCTCCAGGGCGAGCGCGAGGTCCGGGCTCTCGGTCCAGAGGTCCCCCACGCCGGCGATCCGCAGGCGGTCGCCGCCTCGACGCAGCCAGACGCCGCGGTCGGTGATCAACTCCAGCCCGGCGCGGTCCAGCTCGGCCCGGCAGACGCCGCCCCCTTCCCAGTTGTCGTGGTTCCCCAGCACGGCGAACCGGCCCAGCGGGGCCCTGAGCCTCCCCATCGCCTCGCAGACCGGGCCGATATACCGCCTGTGATACGAGACGTAGTCGCCCCCCAGCAGGACGAGGTCCGGCCGCAGCGAGTTCGTCCAGTCGATCGCCCGGTTGATGTAGTCGAGCCCGACGTAAGGCCCGTGGTGCAGATCGCTGAGGAAGGCGACCGACAGGCCCCGGAACGACGCCGGCAGTCGGGGGACCGCGATCGTCCGGCGCGTGAGCCGGCACCACTTCGCCTCCAGCAGCGGGTACGCCCCCCCCGCGAGGGTCGCCCCCGCCGCGCCCAGGGCGGCGCGCCGCCAGAATCGCCGCCGCGTGACCCGGACTCCCGCCTTCGGATTCGGCTCGTCGTCCATGCGTTCCCGCCCCTCGTCGCCGGGGAGACCTCGACCCATCCATTGTCGGGAATCGTAAAGGCGCGGCAAGTGGCGTCGCGCGGTCGCGGCGCGAAGCCTTGAGAGGCGGGGCGGGGGGCCCTACAATTCATGTCCCCGCGGTGGGGATTCTCGACCGATCACTACGGAGGCGAGCCATGGGCACGACCACGACCACGACTACCGGGATCGTCGACGCGCCCGCCGGGGGGGCTTCCGGCTTCGACCCGGGGCTGGCCGCGAAGCGCGACGCCCTGATCGCCGTGATCCGCGGCTACGGGAGGACGGCCGTCGCCTATTCCGGCGGGGTCGACAGCGCCGTGGTCGCCAGGGCGGCCCGCGAGGCGCTCGGGGACGACGCGGTCGCCGTGACGGCCGTCTCCCAGAGCCTGGCGTCGGGCGAGCTGGAGGAGGCCGAGGCGATGGCCCGGAAGATCGGCATCCGGCATCGCGTGATCCGCACCGAGGAGTTCGCCGACCCGAACTACGTCCGCAACGCCCCCGACCGCTGCTACTTCTGCAAGAGCGAGCTGTACGGCCGGCTGGCCGGCATGATGGGCGAGCTGGGGGTCGACGCGATCGCCTCGGGCGCGAACCTGGACGACGCCGGCGACCACCGCCCCGGCATGAAGGCGGCCGGCGAGAAGGGCGTGCGCCACCCGCTCCAGGAGGCCGGGCTGGGCAAGGCCGACGTCCGGGCGCTGGCGCTGGCGTGGGGCCTCCCCGCCTGGGACAAGCCGGCCGCCCCCTGCCTCTCCAGCCGGATCGCCTACGGGGTGGAGGTCTCGCCGGAGCGCGTCGGCATGGTCGACCGCGCCGAGGCGTGGCTCCGCGGCCGCGGCCTGCGGCTGCTCCGCGTGCGCTACCACGAGGGGGACATGGCCCGGATCGAAATCCCGGCCGAGGACTTCCCCAGGCTCGCGGCCGACCCGATCCGGTCCGAGCTGGTGGCCGCCTTCCGCGGCTTCGGCTTCAAGTTCGTCACGCTCGATCTGGAAGGCTTCCGGTCCGGGAGCCTCAACGACCTGATCCCCCCCGACCAGCTCCTGGGACGCAAGCCCGCCGCGAAGGCGTGACCCCGACGGCCGGCGCGGAGGACCCTCTCGCCTCCCCTCGCGGGAGGAGGGATGTTATGCTCGCCCGTCGGTGTGTTTTATTAAGCAAGCGCGGCGCGATGGACGGGGGGGCGGCGATGGCCCGGGTGACGTGCCGGTGCGGCGAGGCGATCGAGGTGGACCGCGAGGGGGGGCCCGAGCGGGTCGTCTGCCCGCGATGCAACGCGCGGATCCGCGTCCGACGGGCCGAGGTCGGCGGCGGCGACGGCCTGATCCGATTCCATTGCCCCTGCGGGCGTCGGCTGAAGGTCCGCGCGGCGGAGCGGCCCGAGGCCGGACGGTGCCCGGACTGCGGCCGGGTCGTCCCCGTCCCCCAGGGGGCGCTAGCGTCGGCCGCGTCGTCGACCGGGCCCGGCGCGGGGGGGTCGAACATCGCGTTCGACGGCGACGGCCAGCGCACCGCCGAGCTGGACGCCGACGACATCGCCCGCCTCAAGCGCTGGGCGGCGCGGCACGGCGTCGTCTCCGAGGAGGACGCCTCGTCGGCCGTCCCGCCGCCGATCCCCTCCGAGTCCTCGTATTCGCCCCCACCGGCCCTCCGGGTCGAGGCCGGCCTGCGCGTCTGCCCCCGCTGCGGACGCCCGCTCCACATGAGCGCCGTCACCTGCCGAGCCTGCGGCGCGCCGACGCCGAAGGGGTGAGGCATGACTGCCCCGCCCGTGGTCCGCGACCAGGCCGGGAAACCAGTCCCGATATCCAGGTTAGAGAAAGTCGATCATGGCGAAGTATCTCATCTCATTCCCCAGCGCCGCGATGAAGGTGCCCGGCGGCGAGCTGGAGGCGGTGGGTCGGGACGCCCATGCCGTGATACGCGACGCGAAGGAAGCGGGCGTCTACGTTTTCGGCGGTGGTATCGATGAATCGGTGCCGCCCGTCCTGGTCTCGGCCGATGGGTCGGTCGCCGAGGGAGGCTACCCGTGGGCGCCCGCGCTCAATGGTGGATTCACCGTCCTTGAACTGCCTTCGAGCAAGGAGGCCGTCGCGTGGGCCGCGCGTATCGCGAAAGCGTGTCGCTGCGATCAGGAGCTTCGAGTATTCGGGTTCGACCCGGAGTCGTGAGGCCGGCCTGTCGGTCCGCTCGCCTTGGCTGGTCAAGGACCGTCGAAAAATCCGAAAGCCTGGCCGGATCGCGGCGCTATGATTGGTCACGAGGCCGGTCGGCCTCGCGGCGGGTCCTTTCATCCCTTCGCATTCGAGAGCCGGATCAATCCGGGAGGTCGAATCGCGCTTCCTGGCGCTTCAAGTGCGTGGGCGGGGGAAGTGGGGGATCTCGGCATCGAGACCGGGCTCATCGCCGATGCCCTTGAGCATCGGCGCCCGGGGACGCCCGGCGACGAGCACGCGAGGGTCGAGGCGCCAGGCCGGGCACCGCTCTCCGCGTCCAGGGATATCGAGGCGGGCGAGCCACGATCAACGGCCGGGTCGGGCTCCGGTAGGCGGGCTGGCTCACGGAGAGGGGCGCGATGGGCTTCATCAGCAGCTTCGACATGTTCAAGATCGGCCTCGGCCCGTCCAGCTCGCACACCATGGGGCCGTGGACGGCGGCGCGACGTTTCCTGGAGGCGCTCCGGGGCGACGGGGAGCTGGACCGCGTCGCGCGGGTGCGGGTCGACCTGTTCGGCTCGCTGGCGAAGACGGGCAAGGGGCACGGGACCGACCTGGCGGTGATCCTCGGCCTGTGCGACTGGGACGCGACCACCTGCGACCCCTCCGCGCTTCATCCGATGGTCGAGAAGATCCGCGCTGAGGGGAGCCTCCCCCTGGGCGGCGACCGGCCGATCCGGTTCGAGGAGGGGGACGTCGCGTTCCATTACGACGAGTCTCTGCCGTTCCACCCCAACGCCCTGACCTTCACCGCGACGCTCGACGACGGGTCGACGCGCGCGGAGACTTACTACTCCGTCGGCGGCGGCTTCGTCGTCCAGGAGGACGAGGGGCCCGCGTCGGACGTCCCCGGGCCCGTCATCCCCCACCCGGTCGAGACGGCGGCCGACCTCCTCGCCGCCTGTCGCGAGGCCGGGCTAACGATCCCCGAGGTCGTCATGCGCAACGAGCGGGTCGTCCGCGACGAGGCCGAGGTCCGCGAGGGCCTGGCGCGGATCTGGGACGTGATGCGCGAGTCGGCGTTCCGCGGGGCGCATTCCGACGCGGAGTTCCTGCCCGGCGGGCTGAAGGTCGTCCGCCGCGCGCCCAGGCTCAACCGGACGCTGCTGGGGGGCCGCGCCGAGGCGGCCTCGCGCGACCCCGACGCCTGGGTCGCGGCGATCCGCGAGTCCGGCGACGATTTCCACGCTTCGCTGAACTGGCTGTCCTGCTTCGCCCTGGCGGTCAACGAGGAGAACGCGGCGTTCGGCCGGGTGGTCACCGCGCCGACCAACGGCGCGGCGGGGGTGATCCCGGCCGTGCTGCTGCACCGGATGGCCTACCATCCCGGCGGCGAGGAGGCCGTCGAGCCGTTCCTGCTCACCGCCGCGGTCGTCGGCGTCCTGTTCAAGAAGCGGGCGACGATCTCCGCCGCGATGGGGGGCTGCCAGGCGGAGATCGGCGTCTCCAGCGCGATGGCCGCGGCGGGGTTGACGCAGACGCTCGGCGGCACGCCCGAGCAGGCGCTGATGGCGGCGGAAATCGCCATGGAGCACCACCTGGGGCTCACCTGCGACCCCATCGGCGGGCTGGTGCAGGTCCCGTGCATCGAGCGCAACACCATGGGCGCGGTCAAGGCCGTGACCGCCGCCCAGCTCGCCATGGAAGGGGACCCGGCGCGGGCCAAGGTGAGCCTGGACGCCGTGATCCGGACGATGTGGCAGACCGCCCTGGACATGAACTCCAAGTACAAGGAGACGTCCGAAGGCGGCCTGGCCCTGCAAATCCCGGTCAACGTGATCGAGTGCTGACCGGGAGCGAGCGGGGGATCATCAGGGGGCGGGGGCCGTGGCCATCTCGTCCAGCTTGGCGACGATGGCCTCGCGGTCCTTCGCCTCCAGCTTGGAATCCTCGGCGATGGCGGCGGCCATCCGCTTGAAGACCTCGGCCGTGGGGTGCGACCGGATGCGCCTGGCCTTGATCTCGATGTCGTCCAGCACGTCGTCGAGCGTCTGGGACTCCCCCTTCTTGGTCTGAACCTTGGACTCGCCCTTGGACGCCGGCTCGGGGACGAAGCCGGGGGCGGCCTTGGTCTTGGCGGGGGCGGTCCGCTTCTTCTCGGCCGTCCTGGCGGACGGGGAGAGCGTGTTGACGCGGAAGGCCAACTCCTCGGCGAGCGACTCGGGCGTGTACTCGACGGAGGCGTCGAACGCGGGCTCGGAGCCGCAGCCGGGGGCGAGCCAGGCGGCCGTCAGCACGAGGGCGGCGGCCAGGCCGGAGGCGAGCAGGCGATGGGGGCGGGGCACGGAAGCTCTCCGGGAGGGGTCGAAGGGCGAGGGGGCGACGGGCCTCTCGCCCGCCGCCCCCCGGGAGGCCGATCGATCAGTAGGCGTCGGACGAGACGATCTCGCCCTTGTTGCGCGTCCCCAACGCCCACCAGGCCGGCAGGCTGACCGAGTCCTTGATGAACCGGACCGAGCCGTCCATGAACGAGACGTTCACGCCGCCGGGGTGATTGCTGGAGGGGTTCATGGCGCTGTCCCCCTCCTGGCACTGGATCGTGGCGGTGTTGTAGGTGTGGACGTTGGGCATGTTGGGGGGCAGGACGTGGGCGTAGACGTGCCGCTCCCAGCCGTCGGAGTACGCCCAGGTCAGGCCCTTGTAGTAGCTCCACTCCTGCCAGTTGATCACGCCGGCGCGGGCGTCCTGCACCACGGCCAGGACGCCGACGTTGGCCTGCTGCACCAGCGCGGAGTTCGTGTAGTTCAGGTTCCGCCGGGGGTCGCGATGCCTCCCCGAGCCGTCGTTCACCAGCGACTCGCTGAGGCAGGCGGTGTTCGAGGTGCCGTCGGTGATGCTCGCCAGCGGGACGGAGATGTTCGCCGTCGCGGCCGACCCGGCCGAGCTGCAAGGCCCCTGGGCGGTGTACATCCGGGTCATCGAGATGATGCCCGAGAGCGCCGGGGGCGAGCCCGCGGGGTAGGGCGTGTCGCCCGGCATCAGGATGTTCCGCGGGTGGCCGGAGTTGGCCACGTAGTTGAAGTTGCCCGGCTGATACGCGATGTTGCCCGCGCCCGACCCGGTGTTGATCACGCCGTCGGACGGGCAGAGGAACGACGACACCGCCGCCCGGATCACCGTGTTCTCCGTCGGGTTCGGGCCCATCAGCGGCCCGGAGTACACCCACTGGTCGGTGTAGATCATGTTCAGGTTGTTGTACATCGCCGTCTGCTCGACGAACGGCAGGATCGAGGCGTACCACGAGTGGCAGCCGGTGTAGCCGGCGCCCCCCTCGGCGGCGTGGCGATACTGGTGCATGGGCGTGGTGTTGTTCACGTCCATGTAGTTCGCGAAGCCCAGGCTCAGCTGCTTCAGGTTGTTGGTGCACTGCATCCGGCGGGCGGCCTCGCGGGCGGCCTGCACGGCGGGGAGCAAGAGCGCGATCAGCACGGCGATGATCGCGATCACCACCAGAAGCTCGATGAGCGTGAAGGCGCGACGTTTCACGACGTTCATGGGTCTCTCCGGCGACGGTCTCGGATGAAGATGGAGGAGGCGGGATCAATTCTGGACGTCGGACCGACGGGAGCATCTTCGTTCGATCGGGGCGAACCTTGGAGTTCGCGCCGGGTTTCGGGACGATCCCCGGACCTCCGGCCGCGCCGGGGGCGCGAAGTCCGAAGGGATTCGGGGTAGAACGTCTGGACGAGCCACCGCGTCGTGCCGTCCATGGACGACGACCTCGGCCGGTCGTCGAGTCGTGGCGCCCGTGGAGAGGACGTCGAACGAGATGATATCGACTCGGCGCGCGGGACGCAATCGCCCGCGCGAAGGAGGACGGTCGGGCCAAGTCAAGGGGGGAGGGGCCGACGGCCGATTTCCGCCGCGCGGGTGGACCCCGGGATTCAGGCGGGCGACGCCCCGGCGGAGCCGCCGCGATGGTGGCCCAGGCGTCGCACGCGCAGGGCCAGCATGATCCAGGTCCAGCCGGTGAAGATCATGTCGATCCCCACGAACAGGCCGACGACGGCCAGGCTGGCGGCGGAGGGCCATTCCAGCCAGATCATCAGCCCCAGCGCCAGCTCCAGCAGGCCGCCGGCGAACACCCAGCCCCATTGCGGGAACTGATACCAGAGCGAGGCGATCGTCCGGAAGGCCCCCCCCACCAGCAGCATCGCGGCCAGGAGGAGCGTGAGGGCCAGCATGGCGTCGACCGGGCGATTGAGGAACAGCACGCCCAGCACCGCGTAGAGCACGCCCATCAGCAGGACGAGGAAGAAGCCGCTCCAATCGCGGGTCCAGAAGGCGCCGACGAACTGGACGACGCCCCCGACGATGAGGGTGATCCCCAGCGCCAGGGCGGTCGCCAGGGTGGCCACCAGCGGCAGGCAGATGGCGGCGACGCCGATGACGAGCATGACGAGCCCGAGGGCCAGCAGCCAGCCCCAGCGCCCCCGGATCGCCTCCAGCTCGTGCCTCAGCTCGCGCGGGAGCCTCCGGGCGGCGACGTGGGGCATCCTCGGGTCCGTCGTCGTCTGGGCATCGGGGATCATGGACGCCTCGGATCGATGGGGGGAGGGTTGGCCGCGTCGGACTCGGCGCGGCGTCACCGTCCCGATCAGGCAAATTTCGCGCCCCGGCGACGCCTGGCGGCGGTCCCCGCCAGGCCGAGCGCGGCCAGGCCGGCCATCGCCAGCGCCGGGGGCTCTCCGACCGCCGCGGGGGGGGCGGCCGAGGCCAGCTCGACGTTGAGCACCACGCGCGTCCCCGCGTTGTACGAACGGCCCATCCAGTCGATCGCGATGGCGGAGTCGTTGAAGGTGAGGTTGGCGGCCGTCAGCCCGGTCATGGTGGTCGCCGCGTCGATCGTCACGCCGATGATCGTCGGCGCCCCGTCGAACGACAGGAGGTTGCCGCTGCGGATCCACAGCCCGTCCAGGTTCAGCGACGGGACCGACGTCGACCACGTCCCGGAGGCGACGGTGGTCCGGAAGTCGTAGATGATCTGGGTGGCGGTGACGGTGACGTCGAAGGTGTTGAACGTCCGGGCGTGGGCCCGGCCGTCGGCCGTGAAGACGCTCGCCGCGCCCGACTTCTTGCCGTAGGCGTAGTACTGGGACGTGACCTCGCCCCCGATCATCCCCGCCGAGGCCGGCGCCGTCGCCGCCAGGAACCCCATCATCGCGATCGCCGCCGTCGCCGCCATCCGTCGCCCGAGTCCGCCCATCGTGGTGTCGCTCCTTGAAGTCGTGCCGCGGGTCCGTTCCGGCTCCCGACCGTCAATTCACGGCCGCATGCCTCCATTGCAACCCTAGGGCGCGAATCGAGGACGCGCGAACTCCAGGAACTTTTTTTGGCGAGCGGCGGGGCGGGCCGACGCGATGGACGCCCCAAGAAGGCGGCGCGGGGGCTCGCGGGGCGGTCGCCCGCGGCCCCTCCGCCCGCCGGGCTCGCGTCAAAACCGAAAGGCTCGCCCCTCCCCGGCCGGTCGTTGACGGGGCCGGACGGGGGCCGGTACGATCGGCGAGGGATGGAGTCCCGGGCCCCTTTCGCGCCGAGGCCGACCCCCTGGAAAGGATCGAAGCCGATAATGCATATCCTCCTGACGAACGACGACGGCGTCTTCGCCCCGGGGCTCCGGGCGTTGCGCAAGGAGTTGATGAAGCTGGGGGACGTCACCGTGGCGGCCCCCGCCGTGGAGCAGAGCGGCGTGGCCCACACGATCACGCTGTGGAGCCCGCTGGTGGTCAAGCAGGTCGAGGACGACGACGGCTCGAACCTGGGCTGGTCCATCGAGGGCTCGCCGGCCGACAGCGTGAAGCTGGCCATCTGCGAGCTGATGCGCCGCCCCCCGGACCTGATCGTCTCGGGGATCAACCACGGGGCGAACGCCGGGATCAACGTCCTCTACTCGGGGACCGTCGCCGCGGCGATCGAGGGGGCGTTCTTCAAGATCACCAGCGTCGCCGTCTCGCTGGAACTCTCCGAGCACTTCGACTTCCCCCACGCCGCCGCCCAGGCGCGGCGGGTGATCGAGCGCGTCCTGGCCAGCAAGCCGGCCGACGGGTCGCTGTTCAACGTGAACCTACCCGCCCGCTCGCGAGGCGAGGCGAAGGGGGTGAAGGTGGTCCCCATGGGCCTGGGCCGCCACGGCGAGGGCTTCGAGCGCCGGCAGGATCCCCGCGGCCGGACCTACTACTGGATGACCTACACCCCCCCGCGCGAGGTCCCCGGCCCGGAGACCGACGTCACCGCCCTGGCCGACGGCTACATCGCCGTCACCCCGCTGCACTTCGACATGACCCGCCACGACCGGCTCCAGGAGGTCGCGAGCTGGGACTGGGGGGGCTGATCGCCGGCGGCGCGGCGAGGAAAATCCCCGCCGCCCGTCACGAAACGACCCCTCCCGATCGTCCTTGGGTCCGAAGGCCGGGACGTGCCCGGCCATGCCCGTCGGGAGCGTAGTCGGGAGGGGAAGCCATGAGGCGAGCAGCGCTGGCGATGGTCGTCGGGGTCGCGCTAGGGGTGGCGGGCGCGATCGCGGCCGTGCACGACGAAGATCACGAGTCGGTGAAGACCCTGGCGGCGCGGGAGATCGTCGAGAAGCTCGACGGCGAGGAGACGACGGCGACGGCCGTCGAGGTGACGATCGAGCCCGGCAAGGCGGGCGTCCCCCATCGCCACCCGGGCCCCGGGTTCGGCTACGTCCTGGAGGGGGAGTATGAGTGGGGCGTCGACGACGGCCCCACCAAGATCCTCAAGGCGGGGGACACGTTCTACGAGCCGGCCGGCTGCCTGCATCGAGTCTCCAGGAATCCGGGGCGCGTGAAGACCCGGCTGCTGGCGTGGGTGCTCCACCCGCGCGGGGCGAAGGAGATCGCCATCCCCGAGACGGACAGGTGACCTCGGCCCCGCCCGCGCGAGGACGCCATGATCGACGACGTGATCGCCATGCGGCCGCGGATGCTGTCCGTCGCGTACCGGATGCTCGGGAGCATCGCGGACGCCGAGGACGCCGTGCAGGACGCCTTCGTGCGGTATCACACCGCCGGCGGGGTCTCCTCCCCGGAAGGCTTCCTGATCCGCGCCACGACGCGCCTGTGCATCGACCGGCTGCGGCGGAGAAGACGGCGCGAGTACGTCGGCCCCTGGGTGCCCGAGCCGGTGGAGACCCGGGGGGCCGCCCGGGGCGACGCCCTGGCCGAATCGCTATCCCAGGCGTTCCTGCTCCTGCTGGAGCGACTGACGCCGCAAGAACGGGCGGCTTTCCTCCTCCGCGCGGTCTTCGACTACGAGTATGAGGAGATCGGCGAGGTCCTCGGCAAGAGCGAGGCGGCCGTCCGCAAGCTGATGAGCCGGTCGCGCGCCCGGCTCGGATTCGACGACGACCATCGATTCCCGGCGACCCGGGCGCGGGCGGAGGGGCTGGCGGATCGGTTCGTGGCCGCCTGCCGGGCGGGCGACGTGAAGGCGGTCGAGGCCATGCTCGCCGAGGACGCCGAGGTTCATTCCGACGGCGGCGGCAAGGCGTCCGCGGCCCGGGTCGTGGTCCGCGGCCGCGACAGGGCGGCGCGCTTCCTGGCCGGCGCGTTCCGCAAGCCCTGGCTGCGCGAAGTCGGCCCGGCTTCGGTCAACGGCGAGCCCGGCCTGGTGTTCCGGTCCGACGGCGCGGTCGTGGCGGTGCTGTCGCTGCGGATCGAGAGGGACGTGCGCGCGGTGTACTTCACCCTCAACCCGGACAAGCTGGCCCGCTGGGCGGCGGCCGAGGTCGAGTGACTCGAACCACGAGGGAGCATCAACCATGAAGGTCGTCGTGATCGGCGGGAGCGGGCTCATCGGGAAGAAGCTGGTGGGGGATCTCGAGCGGCTCGGCCATGAGGCGGTCGCGGCGTCGCCGTCGTCGGGCGTCAACTCCGTGACCGGGGAGGGGCTGGCGGAGGCGCTGACCGGCGCGGACGTGGTCGTGGACGTGTCGAACGCCCCGACCTGGGCGGACGACGCGGTGAGGGCGTTCTTCGACGCCTCCACGCGGAACCTGCTCGCGTCGGAGAAGGCCGCCGGCGTCGGGCACCACGTCGCGCTGTCGATCGTCGGGGCCGATCGGCTGCCGGAAAGCGGGTACATGCGGGCCAAGGTCGCGCAGGAGGGGCTCATCCGGTCCGGCGGGGTGCCGTACACGATCGTCAGGGCCACCCAGTTCTTCGAGTTCGTGGGCGGGATCGCCCAGTCGGCCGCCGAGGGAGACGTGATCCGCCTGCCGCCGGCGCTCATGCGGCCCATCGCGGCGGATGACGTCGCGGGCGCGCTGGCCGGCGTCGCGGCCGCGGATCCGCTCAATCGCACGGTCGAGCTGGCCGGCCCGGAGCCTATCCGGCAGGATGACTTCGTCCGGCGCTATCTGGCGGCGAGGGACGATCCTCGGGAGGTCGTCACGGACCCCGAGGCCCGCTATTTCGGCACCGAGCTGGACGACCGGAGCCTCACCCCCGGCGAGGGGCCGATGCTCGGGGCGACGCGGTTCGACGACTGGCTCGGCCAGCCCGCCGCGCGGGGGTGACGGCCGAGCGATCCCGACGTCGGTCGCTCCGACGCGACCCGCCTCGTTGATGTGATCCCGCGCGGGGCACGGACGGGGCGGGCCCCCGACGCCATCGGTCCCCGGGGCGCGCCGATCGGCGGACGCCCCGGAGGATCGGGAGATTCAGCCCGCGCGACGCCTCCGCGCCCCGAACGCCAGCCCGGCCATCGCGGCCGAGGCGGCCAGCGCGATCGAGGACGGCTCGGGGATCACGGCCGTGCCGGCGACGACCGAGCCCGAGACCACTTCGCGCCGCGGGATGGGGTTCACGTCGCCGGCCTGTTCGAAGCTGTCGAACTGGCCGATCAGGATCGGGGCGCCGGTCGCCGTGAGGCCGCCGTCGAAGGTCAGCTGGAGGATCCGGTCGGCGCTCGCCGTCGACAGCACCAGGATGAAAGGCAGCGAGGTGGAGCCGCTCCCGACCGTGGCCGTGGTGTAGTTGAACCCGGGGATCGTGCCGTCCGACGTCGTGAGATTGAAGTCGAGCAGGCTGTCCAGGGCGTCGTTGGTCGTGAACGTGCCGGTAACCAAGGTGCCGTCGTCGAGGGTCACGCCCGACAGCGTGAACATGAGGTCCGCCCTCGTCTCCGAGGCCCCGAAGGCCAGGGCCGTCAGGACGACCGCCGCGAAACCTCGCCACCATCCCTTGAGCGCGCCAGTCATGTCAGGATGCTCCGTCGAAGGGGCCTGGACGGGCGCGGCGACGGAATGCGAACGCAACACTCCGGCCACGCCTTTCATTCAACTGCCTCTGTCGCACGACTACAGCCGATGCGTATCGGTCATGTCAATCGTATTTTTGTCCACTTTGTGCATCCGAGCGTGGTCCCTTCGGAACGCGGATGTTTCGCCGAAGCCACATCCGAGGCCGGCGGGGTGGGTTCCGTTCGATCCCGACGCGCGCGGACGCGGGCCGTTGATGGCGGCGACGGCCGCTTGGGGCCTTCCCTCGGCGCGGGCGCCGGCCTAAGCTGATGAGGAGACGTCTCCGCATCAAGTCACGCTCCGATCGGGCAGGGCTCCGCGACATGATCCTCAAGAAGACGACCGCCCTCGCCGCGGCGCTGGCGATGGCCCTGGGCGCCTCGGCCGCCGCGACGCGGGACGAGCCCGGCGCCGCCGGCAAGGATCCCCAGGTCGGCCGGGCGTTCCGCGTCCCGTACCGGCTCACCGACACGAACCACTTCCTCGTCCGCGTCCGCGTCAACGGCCAGGGCCCGTTCAACTTCCTGGTCGACTCCGGCGCCCCGGCGTTCTACATCGCGACCGAGACCGCCAGGAAGATCGGCGTCGCCCCCCCCGATCGGGGCTTCTGGACGCCGATCGACCTGCTGGAGATCGAAGGCGGCGCGCGGATGGAAGGGGTCAACGCCCGCGTGGAAGACCCGTTCCAGCTCGTCGGCATGAACGCCCTGGGGCTGCCGGGGGCGTCGATCGACGGCATCCTCGGGTTCACGATCCTCGCCCGATTCAAGCTGGAGATCGACCTGACGAGCGACCGGATGACCTGGACCCGGCTGGACTTCGTCCCCCCCGAGCCCCCCGTCCCGGCCGACGCCGACCGCCGCGACCCGCCGATCGAGATGCAAATGATGAACGCCCTCGGCCCGGTGGCGAAGGGCCTGGCGTTCCTGATCGGCAAGCAGCCGGAAGACGAGCTGGCCCCGCGCGGGTTCCTGGGGCTGGAGTGGGCCGAGGGGGGTGAGGGCGACAAGGTCGTGACGATCCGCCGCGTCCTCCCCGGATCCCCCGCCGCCTCGGCCGGCCTGCGCGACGGCGACGTCCTCGCCCGCGTCGACGGCAAGGCGATCGACGGCCTCAAGGCGGCCCGCGAGGCCCTGTCCGCGCTCCGTCGCGGCGACTCGGTGGAGCTGGCGGTGACGCGAGGGGGCGAGGAGCAGGCGTTCAAGGTCGTCGCCGGGGAGGGGCTATAACCGATGAACGACGATCGATCCATCCCGCGCCCGGGGCGATTCCGCCCGATCCTCGGCCTGGCCCTGGCCGCGATGGCGGGGGCCGCCCTCTGGCTGGGCCCCGCGCCGGCCCAGGAGCCCGCGGCCGGCGAGCCGGCGCGGGCGCGGTTCGCCATGCTGCCGTCGAATCACATGATGTTGCGGGCGATGATCAACGGCAAGGGGCCGTACAACCTGATCTTCGACCTGGGCGCGCCGATCACGCTGCTGAGCAACCGGGCCGCCGAGGGCTCCGGGACGGTCGACGACAAGACGCCGCGGTCGTTCCTGTTCTCGATGCGGGGCGAGGCCGAGGTGGCCAGGCTCCAGGTGGGGACGCTGACGGCCGAGAAGCTGCCCGTCGTCGTCTTCGACCATCCCGCGCTGGGGGTGCTGAGCGACGCCTTCGGCCAGCGGATCGACGGCATCATCGGCTTCACGTTCTTCGCGCGGTATCGCACGACGATCGACTATCAGAAGGACGAGATGACCTTCACGCCGGTCGACGTCCAGGTCCGCGACCTGATGAAGGACCTCCCCGAGCGCATCGCCGGGCCGAAGGTCGCGCGCCGGCGGGTGCTCGCCCCGGCCGGCCTCTGGGGCCTGAAGCTGGGCGAGGCCGAGCCGAAAGGGGCGGGGGTCAAGGTCGCGGCGGTCGTCCCCGAATCCCCCGCCGCTCTGGCGGGGCTGGCGGCCGGCGACGTGATCACCGCCGTCGACGACCGCTGGGCCGCCACCGAGCACGACGTCTACGAGGCCGCCGCCGGGGTCGAGCCCGGCCGCCCCGCGCCGGTGGCCGTCCGCCGCGAAGGCCAGGAACTGACGCTCACCGTCCGCCCCGCCGACGGGGCCTGAACCCGGAGCCTCCCACCATGACGCCGCGCCCCTCGCTCGTCGCCCTCGCCCCGGCCCTCCTCGCCCTGACGGCGCTCGCCGGCTGCACCGAGCCTCGCCAGGTCTCCAAGGGGGGCGGCAAGAAGAACGCCGTCGCCCACGCCCCCGCCCCGGCGGCCGAGAAGGAGCCCGAGTTCATCGTCGGCAAGCGGACCCAGGAGATCCTGCGGTCCGAGCCCGACGCCGCCGCCCAGGGGGCGAACGTGATCGAGAAGCCCAAGATCACCGCCAAGGACCCCATCACCCTCCAGGGCAACGCCTACGTCACGATGATCGGCCAGACGTCGATCCTCCAGATCGAGCACGCCATGCGGCTCTATCAGGCGGCCAACGACCGCTACCCCAAGGACTACGACGAGTTCATGGCCGAGATCATCCGGGCCAACAACATCGCCCTCCCCAAGCTCCCCCACTACCAGGAGTACCGGTACGACGAGCAGGAGCACAAGCTGGTGATCTGGGAGTACCCGGACCGCAAGAACCCCTGAGGTCCGGGCATCGCGTCTCGGATGTCAGCTCCCCCCCCCCGTCGGCGGGGGGGGCGCGATCCGGTCGCTCGCTTACCTTGCCGCCAGGGCCATCAGGGCGAAGGAGGTGGCGATGGCGGGGTCGCCTTCCATGAAGCGGTCGTCCTGGTTGGCCCAGGCGCCGGAGGGCTCCTGGCGGGCGGCGAGCGCGGCGGCGAGTTCGGCCTTCCAGTCGTGGGGCTTGCCGTCGGCGTCGATGAACGGGTCCTCGCCCAGCGCGGCCATGGCGCGGGCGAAGACCATGTAGTAGTAGTACAGCCCGCGCCTGCCCTGGCCGGGGTTCTCGTCGACGGTGTAGTGCTTGCGGATGTAGCCGACGGCCGCCTTCACGCGGACGTCGTCGGGCTTGAGGCCGGCGTAAATCATGCTCTTGAAGCCGGAATAGGTCATGCTGCCCGACGACCGGATGCCGCCGTTCAGCTCCTCGCGCTCGGCCTTGGCCTCGGCGCGGGCCCTGGCGGCCTCGCCCTCGCGGGCACCGGCGCGGCCGGGGGGCGGGGCGACCTCGCCGGACGTGTAGATGAAGCCGCCGTCGTTCACCTTATCGGCGAACGGCTGGTCGTTGAACTCGCTCTCGAGGTTCTGGCACCGCGACACGAAGATCAGCGCCTTCTGGAGCGCCGGGTCGTCGGCCGGGACGCCGCTGTCGCGCAGGGCCTCGATCATGAACGCGGTATTGGAGAGGTCCGGCCGGCTGCGGCCGTAGCCGTAGCCCAGGCCGCCATAATGCGGGTCGCTGGGGTCCTTCCCCTCGCCCTCGTCGTACTGGGCGTCGCGGAGGAAGTCCTGGGCCGCCTTGATGACGGCGTCATGCTTGCCGGAGGCGTTCGCCTCGTGGAAGGCCATCAGGCCGACCGACGTGGCGTACACCGAATGCGGCACCTTCTTGCCGTCCTTCGGCAGCAGGTAGCCCTCCAGGAACCCCAGCGCCTTCACGATCGCCGGGTCGTCCGGACCGACCCGCCTCGAACGCAGCAGCGCGGCGACCACCAGCGCCGTGATGCCCGGCTCGCGCGCGCCCGACCAGCTCCCGTCCGGCTCCTGTCGCGACCGCAGGAAGGCGATCGCCCTCGCGACGTCGGCCGCCGCGGCGGCCGGCTTCGCCGCCTCCTGGCCGAACGCCCGCCCGCCGCACATCCCCGCCAGCCCGACCGCGCCCAACCCGCCGAGGAAATCCCGTCGCGTGCTCATGAGTATCATCGCCCTTGAAGGTAATAAACTTTCAATCGATATCCCTTCTCCCCTCGTGGGAGAAGGTGGCCGAAGGCCGGACGGGGGGGACGTCGCGGGAGCATCCGGTCGCGCCCCCCTCATCCGCCCCTCCGGGACACCTTCTCCCACGAGGGGAGAAGGGGGGATGTCCGTTCGACCTTGACGGACCACATCGAATCTCGCGAGGCATTATGCCCACTCACGCCGAGGCCCGGCCGGCCATCAGGAGCGACAGCGGCTCCGCCCGGCCCGCCGCGACGGCCGGCTGGACCGCCGCCAGCAAGCAGAGCGCCAGCGCCGCGCCCACGCCGATCCAGAGCCGCGCCCAGGGGATGATCAGCGGTGTGGGCATCCCCCCGAACGGGCTCAGATATCTGGACATCCCGGCGCCGCACCAGCCGGCCGTCACGCCGAAGCCGAAGCCCAGCGCCAGGACGACCGCGGCGATCAGGATCGCCTCGGCGACGATTAGCCGGACCAGCCCCAGGCGCGTGACGCCGACCGCCCGCAGGACGCCCAGCTCCCAGCGCCGGCCGCGCACCGACGACGCCACGGCGTCGGCCACCGCCAGCGACGTGATCAGGAGCGTCACCAGCGGGATCTGGCTCATCCCCCAGATCACCGCGTCGGCCCGCCAGGTGATCCCCGTCCGGATGGTCTCCGTGGCGGTGAGCCGGGCGTAGGGCCGCTTGCTGACGACCTCCCCCACTCCGGGGGCGCGGAACGTCGCCTCGCCGTGGGCCTCGGCGATCGCCTGCATCCCCTCCTCGACGGCCGCCGGGGACGCCCCGGGCTCGGCGTCCAGCCAGACGAAGTTCGTCCGCTCGACCCCGAAGTCGCGCCGGACGTCGGCCGCCGGCGCGAACGCCAGGCCGCCGGTCCGCACCGCCCGCCGCCGCAGGCCGGTCATCTTCGTCATCCAGTGCCAGCCCGGCAGCGAGACCGCCCCGACGATCGGATACGCCACCGTCCTTCCCGGCGGGCCGTCGGGGGGGATGAGTTCGAGCGAGTCGCCCAGCTCCAGGCCCGACGACTCCAGGACGTGGTCCGGCACGATCAGCCCCCGGCCTTCCTTCAGCCTGGCGAGCGCCGAGTCGCGGTCGCCGTATGCATAGGTCAGCGGGATCATGGGGTCTTCGCCGCCGAACGCCAGGTCGATGTCGACGCCCGCCACGACGATCGTGTCCAGCGTGCCGATCGTCCCCCCCGCGCCGCCGCCGGTCCCCGCCGCGGCGCCGGCGACCCTCGGCTGCTCGACGGCCATCGCCAGCACGCGCCCGGGGATCACGCCGGGGACCGCCGCCACCTCCGCGAGCCGGTCGTCCGGCAGGCCCGAGGGCTCGAAGCCGACGAGCATGTCCGGGGCCCAGTCGCCGGGGGTGAACGGGGCGAGCATCGAGTACCCCCACGTCTGGGTGGAGATGTACAGCCCGAGCCCGATCGTCAGCGCGACCGTCGCCCCCAGCGTCCGCCAGAGGTTCGCGGTGAGGATCGATTCCAGCATCCGGGGGGAGAGCCCCAGCAGCGCCGCGACCGCCGGGCCGGCGATCCGCTCCACGACCCGGACCACCAGCGGTGCCAGCAGCAGGAAGCCGATCGCCATCGCCGGGCAGCCGACCGCCGCGTAGGCCCACGCGCGGGCCGTCGGCCCCATCGGGACGACGTGGACGATCAGCGGGTTGATCGCGATCAACGCCAGGCCGACGACGGCGGCCGGGACGATCCATCGCGTCGGCGGCGCGGTGGGGGTTGGCGCCATGGCGTCCAGCGGCGCGACGCGCGTCGCCCGCCATGCCGGCTGGATCGAGGCCGCCAGCGCGCCCCCCACGGCCGCCACGCCCGTCAGGGCCACGCACCACGCCCCCAGCGCCGCGCCGTCGGGGAACAGTTCGGGCTTCGCGGAGGCGACGATTCGCAGCAACCCCCAGCCGGCCGCCAGCCCGCCGAGCCAGCCCAGCATCGCCAGGAACAGCCCCTCCAGGAAGACCATGCCCGCCACCTGCCCGCGCGTCAGGCCGACGGCGCGCAGCACGGCTAGCTCCCGGCCGCGCTCGCTGACGCCCATGCTCAACGCGGTGAAGATGATGAACAGCGCCGCCAGCAGGGCCACGCCCGTTGCCGAGTACGCCAGCGTGGACGTCCCCTGCCGCGAGAGCCCTTGCGCCATCCCCTCCTTCATCGCCCGGAGGTCCGTGACCGTGGCCGACGAGCCGCTCGATCTGAGCCGCTCCCGCAGCTCCTCCGCGAACGCCCCGACGTCCTCCCCATCCTTCAGGGCGACGTTCACGCGGCCGACCCGGGTGGGATAGCCGTTGATCGACTCGGCCAGGGCGGGGGGGACGAACAGCCCCGCCTGGCCCGGCCCGCCGCCGCGTCCGTTGCCGCCCCCGCCAGGCTGCTCCACGATGCCCACCAGCCGGACGACGAATCGGCCGACCTCGGAGTTCACCTGGAGGTCGTCCCCCACCTCGGCCTTGAGCCTCCCGACGTAGCCGGCGCTCAGCACGGCCTCGCCCGGCGCGTCGGCCGGGAGGGCGGGGTCGATCCAGCGGCCGTCTTCCATCTCATAAGGCGGCTCGTGGGCGTCGGTGCCGATGAGCGGCGGGTCGAGCGGGGGCATGCCCAGGACGGGGGGCCGATCGTGGCGCAGGACGTCGCGCTCCGGGTCGGGCTCGGCCAGGCCGACGGAGACCCGCGATTGCGACGTGACGTTGGCCTCCGCGACCTTCGCGTCCTCGCGCAGCGAGGCGATCAGCGGCGGCGGCAGCGCGCCCGCGCCCGGCCCGCCGCGACCGCCGGGGATGTCGGGGCGGGCCCCCTTGGTCGCGGGGCCGCCGGGGCGAGGCCCCTTGGTCGCGGGCCCGCCGCCGCCCTTGGTCGCCGGGCCGCCGGGCCCGCCGCCGGCCGCGACCACCACGTCGAACCGGCCGAGCGCCTTCGCGGCGTTCTCGTCGATCGACTGGCCCAGCAGCGCGTCGTAGCCGCTGACGACCCAGACGACGACGCACGAGGAGAGGACGACCGCCAGCGAGGTTAGCGCCGCGCGGGCGGGACGATGCCGGACGTCGGCCAGCAGGAGGCGGATCATCGGCTTCACGACGCGGCCCCCCCGGCGAGGGCCGGGCCCGTCGCGACCACGTCCTGGTAGTGGGCCGCCAGCGCGTGGGCGTCGGCGAACGGCGCGGCGGGGAACTCGGCGAGGACGCGGCCGTCGCGCAGGACGACGACGCGGTCGGCCCACACGGCGACGGCCGGCTCGTGCGTCACCACGACGATCGTGCGGCCGGACTCGGCGCACAGCTCCTTCAGGATGCGGCAGATGGCCTGGCCGGTGACGGAATCGAGGCTGCCGGTCGGCTCGTCGGCCAGGACGACGGCCGGATCGGCGACGAGCGCCCGCGCGATCGCCACGCGCTGCTGCTCGCCGCCGCTGAGGGCGTCGGGCCGGTGGTCGCGACGGTGGGCGATCCCCAGGCGCTCGAACATCCGGGCCACGCGCTCGCGCGCCTCGTCCTCGTCGCGGCCGTCGACGACGACGGGGAGCGTCGCGTTTTGCTCGGCGGTCAGCGACGGGATCAGGTTGAACGCCTGGAAGACCAGGCCGATCCGGCGGCGGCGGAAGACCGTCAGCGCGCGGTCGGAGAGGGCCGACAGGTCGATCCCGTCGACGATCGCCTTCCCCTCGTCCAGCCGGGTGAGCCCGGCCACGGCGTGCAGCAGCGTGCTCTTGCCCGAGCCGCTGGCCCCCATGACGGCCGTGAACCCCCCAGGGGCGAACTCGATCGTCGCGTCCCGGAGCGCCTCAACCGTGGTCCCCTGCCGGAAGCGCTTCGTCGCCCCCTCGACCCGCACGCATCCCGCCCCCGAACCGCCGCTTCGCGCCATCGAATTGCACCCCCCGCGTCGTGGGCCGCCCGCGACACCGTCGCCCGAGCCGCCGGTGAGAGGCCCAGGGCAATTCCCGGACCAGGCCCGTGGTGATTCGCAAGTTTATTTGTATTAATGATTTGCGATGGTCGGGGCTGGCGCGGCCGTCGACCGAGGGCGGCGGGACGGCCGCGCGGCGGCGGAATTTCCGCCATGCCCGCGAGCGCCGGGCGTGGGGTCCGTCGCCCATGGCGGCGAACGTGGGGTATAGTTCAGCGGGGCGAGTTGGCCGATCGTGGCCCCACGCACCGAGCGTTGTGCGGGAGGAGCAGGCGATGAGGCATCGAGGCCGCGTGTGGCTGCTCGCCCTGGCGGCGACCTGGGCCGCCCTCTCGGGCGCGGCGCGTGGGGAAGACCGCTACTACGCGATCGTCTTCGGGTCGCAATCGCACCCGAAGCTCCTCCGGCTGACGCATACCTGGGTGACGTTCGCGAGGGTCTCGGGCGAATCGACCGACCCGAACGCCCTCTGGGTCGGGCACCACACCATCAGCTGGCTCCCGGCGACGCTGGACATCGACGTCTGGGACCCGAGGCCCGAGCCGGGCGTCAACCTGGACGTGTACCAGACGCTCCAGTTCGTGCGGGGGCAGGGCCAGCGCGTGATGGCCTGGGGGCCGTTCGAGATCAAGCCCGAGGTCTACCAGAAGTCGCTGGACATCATGTCCAACCTGGAATCCGGCCGGGTCCAGTATCGGGCGATCAGCGGCCGGGATCCCCTGGTCGCCGACTGCATCCACGCGGTGGCCGCGATCGACCCCGAGTTCGGCCGCGATCACTACCCGCTGATCCGCGTCGGGTTCTCGGCCAGCCGCCACATCGCGCGGGAGATCGTCCTCCGCGGCCACTACGACCAGAAGCGCGTGGACGCCTCGTGGCTGATCCCCCGCCTCGGCCTGGACCGATGGGGCGTCGAGGTCGTGCCGACCCTGGCCATCCCCGAGCGTCCCCGCGGCCTCTGCCGCCTCCCCGACGGCTGCGGCCACGCCCCCGCGACGGCCCCCGAGTGAAGCCGGTCGCGGAGGCCTCCCGCTCGACTCAACGATCCGCGCGGAGGACGCGGACGGCGTGGACGGGGGGCTCGACGCCCTCGAAGGCGAGGCGGAAGTCGGCGCCGCCGTTCTGGGCGCCGTCCAGCCGCGCGTCGGGGAGTTCGAACCGGGCCGTCTTCCACTCGCCCGACCCGGCGAGGGCCACGCTCGCGGCCTGTTTGTAGGTGCCGCCCATCGCGGCCTTCGCGTCGGTCGAGTCATACTGGAGGGCCAACCTGCCGCGGGCCGCGTCGAGGAAGTCGACCTCGACCACGACGCGCATCGGCGGGGCCTCCTTGAAGCCGTCGTCGGCTCGGAAGTAGAGATAGCGGCCGGCGTCGACCCCCTTCGTCGGCCTCCGCGCGGGCTTGCCGGCGACGGCCGTCGGCTCGGACCGGCCGTCCTCGGCGTCGACCCGCTCCAGGCCCTTCGCCTCGTCCTCCGGGCCGAGCGTCACGGACACCGACGCCGCGCCGGTGTACGGCGTGGTCGGCCGCGGCGGGACGATCCCGGCCTTGAACATGTCGACGTACTTGCGCGTCAGGTCGATGTACTTCCGGCCGTACTCGCGGGCCTCGGCGATCGTGGTCCCCTCGTGGAACTCGTTCCAGGTCTCGATGATCACGACGCGGGGGCCGCGGTTGAGCGCCTTCGCCCAGGCCCGCTCGTAGAACGCGCCGTCCTCGCGATCGACGACCAGCGGCTCGCGGCCGGGGACGGCGGAGTGGTCGTAGCCGGGGCCGATCTCGGCGACGCCCAGGAAGTTCGGGCGCGCCGCGCCCCCCCAGGCATAGGTGGAATCGGCCTTCACGTTCCAGGAGACCTCCCGGATGACGAACGGGACCAGCCCGCCGAACCGGCGGGGGAACTCGGCCTTCAGGTGGTCGATGCACGACTGGTCGTGCGCCCTGGCGAACGACGCCGCGTACAGGCCGACGATCGGCCGGTCGTCCAGCAGGGCCCAGTGGCGCGGGGGGATCATGGAGAAGAAGTCGCGGATGGTGGCGAAGAACCACGCGCGGCCGTGGTCGGTCGTCAGGTCGACGTGGTAGCGCCAGGCGTTGGCCTCCAGCGTCGAGGTGTCGTAGAACAGCCCGACGGCCGGCGGCTCGATCCCCTCGGCCTTCAACTCGTCGAGTGCCTGGACCATCGGCGGCAGGCCCTCGAAGCTCCAGTACATCGACGCGCCCGGCTTCTGGTCGGCGGGGGTCCCCCAGAAGACCGGCAGGACGACGTCGATGCCGGCGGCGACCATGTCCCTGAGCTGCTGCTTGTGCCAGGCGACGTTCTTGTACGAGAACCCTTCCAGCGTCGGCGGGTGGGTGGTCAGGGCGTCGGTGCCGTCGTGGTCGACGATATGGGCGCCGGAGGGGGCGTCGTACCAGTAGAAGTAATGGGTCATGACGACCTTGTCGCCCGGCCCGAACCGGCGCGCCTGGGCGAAGTCGCCCGGCTTCAGGTCGATGTGCGGCCCGGGGGCCGGCGGGATGGGGCGGCCCGGCTGGGCGAGGGCTGTCGAGGCGGCGACGGCGAGGCACGCGACGGCCGCGAGGGCGCGGATTCGGCTCGATCGATCCATGGCGACGGCTCCCCGCCGGCCGCGACGGTGGCCCGTCGGGCCGGCGAATCCTGGCGAGGCGCGGGGTGGGAAGGTCGAGCCGCGCGGGGCCCGATCCGGGCGCGATTATCGGCCCGCCGGCCGCCCGGGGCAAGGGCGTCGCGCCGCGGCGGGCGGCTCGCGGGGATGACGCGGCGCGGCCCCGGAGCTTATGATCGAGGTCTCATCAGGCTCCACGCCCCACCGAGTCGAGGATACACCGATGTTGAATTTCCACCGACCTTTAGGGATCGCGCTCGCGACGATCCTGACGGCCGGCGCCGCGACGGCCGAGGAGGCCCGCGCGCTCCGGCCCCCGTCGGTCCCGCTGATCGCCCACGACCCGTACTTCAGCGTCTGGTCGAACGCCGACAAGCTCACCGACGAGGTCACCCGCCACTGGACCGGCGCGCCGAACCCGCTCACCGGCCTGGTCCGCGTCGACGGCAAGACCTACCGCGTCATGGGCGACGAGCCCAAGGACGTCCCGGCGCTGGAGCAGGTCTCGCTGGAAGTCCGGCCCACGAAGACGATCTACAGGTTCCAGAACGAGGCCGTGGCCGTCGAGCTGACGTTCCTCGGCCTGGCCGTGCCGTACAACCTGGACATGCTCGCCAGCCCGGTGACCTATGTGACCTGGAAGGTCGAGTCGCGCGACGGCAAGCCGCACGAGGCCTCGGTCTTCCTGGGCGCGACCGGCCACCTGGCCGTCAACACGCCCGACCAGGCCGTCGTCTGGGGCCGCGAGGAGATGGGCGCCGTCAAGGCGATCAAGATCGGCTCGCAGGCCCAGCCGATCCTGGAGCGGCGCGGCGACGGCGTGCGGATCGACTGGGGCTCGCTCTACCTGGCCTCGGGGCAGGAGAGGACCGTCCTGGCCGCCGGACCGGCCGCGACGCTCGCCGAGACCTTCGCCCGCGACGGCGGCCTCCCCGCGAAGGACGACGACGCCATGCCGCGGAAGGTCGAGGACGGCGCCCCGGCGCTCGCCCTGGCGATCGCCCTGGGGACCGTCCAGCCCGACGCCCCCGCCTCCACCTTCGCCATGATCGCCTACGACGACGAGTACGCCATCGACTACATGGACGAGTGGCTCGTCGGCTACTGGAAGCACCGGCTCCAGGAGCAGGGCAAGGGGAAGGACCAGCCCTTCGCGGCGCTCCTGCTCAAGCATCACCTGCGCAAGGACGTCTACGACAAATATTGCGACGGCTTCGACGGCCGGCTCGTCGAGGTCCTCACCGAGCTGGGCGGCAAGGAGTACGCCGACATCGGCGCGCTGGCGCACCGGCAGTCGCTGGCCGGGGCGACCCTCGTGGCCGACTCCAAGGGGATGCCGCTGTGGTTCTCCAAGGAGAACTCGTCCAACGGCTGCATCGGCACCGTGGACGTGATCTATCCGCAGTTCCCCCACCTGATCCTCTTCAGCCCGATCCTGGCCAAGGCCGCGCTGGTGCCGGTGCTGGACTACGCCTCCTCCCCGCGCTGGCCTTGGCCGTTCGCCCCGCACGACATCGGCACCTATCCCGCGGCCACCGGGCAGGTCTACGGCGGCGGCGAGCGCACCGAGGAGAACCAGATGCCGGTCGAGGAGAGCGGCAACATGCTCCTCATGATGGCCGCCATCGCCCACGTCGAGAAGAACGCCGACTTCGCCGACAGGTACTGGCCCGAGCTGACCAAGTGGGCCGAGTACTGCGAGCGCGAGGGCTTCGACCCGGCCAATCAGCTCTGCACCGACGACTTCTCCGGCCACCTGGCCCGCAACGCCAACCTCTCCGTCAAGGCGATCCTCGGCATGGCCGCCTTCGGCAAGATGGCCGCCATGCGCGGCGAGGAGGACACGGCGCGGCACTACACCGACACCGCGCGGGAACTCGCCCGCAAGTGGATGACCATGGCCGACGGCGGCGACCACTATCGCCTGACCTTCGACCCGCAGGAGAGCTGGAGCCAGAAGTACAACCTCATCTGGGACAAGGTCCTCGGCCTGGAGGTCTTCCCGCCGGAGGTCGTCGCCAAGGAGCTGGCGTTCTACGCCAAGCAGGGCAACGAGTACGGCCTGCCGCTGGACTCGCGCAAGGCGTTCACCAAGACCGACTGGATCGTCTGGACGGCCTCGCTCGCCGACGACAAGGAGACGTTCCGCTCGTTCATCCTGCCCATCCACAAGATGCTGAACGAGACCACCGACCGGCTCCCGTTCACCGACTGGTACTGGACCGACAGCGCCAAGCACGCCGGCTTCCGCGCCCGGCCGGTCATCGGCGGCGTCTTCATGCGGGCGCTGACCGACGCCCAGCCCTACTGGCGCAGCTGCCTGGAGCTGGCCCGCGCCGACGCCAAGGGTGCCGGGCTCGGCGCCGAGTGGGCCCCGCAGCCCGTCCGCCGCTCGGTCGTCCCGCTCGTCGCCACCGCCCAGGACGCCCCGACGACCTGGAAGTACACCTTCGAGCAGCCCCCCGGCGCGTGGACGACCGCCGACTACGACGACCGGACGTGGAAGGACGGCGAGGCCGGCTTCGGCACGCGGGGGACCCCCGGCGCCGAGGTCCGCACCGTCTGGGACGGCCCCAACATCTGGATCCGCCGCGTGATCGAGGTCCCCGAGGCCGCCGTCCAGGCCGGCGACGACCTGCGGCTCTACGTCCACCACGACGAGGACGCCGAGATCTACATCAACGGCGTCCTCGCCGCCCGGCTCGGCGGCTACACCAGCGAGTACCGCCCCTTCCGCGTCCACCCCGAGGCGCTGAAGGCCCTCAAGCCCGGCAAGAACACATTCGCCGTCCACTGCCGCCAGACCCAGGGCGGACAGTACATCGACCTGGGCCTCGTCGTCCTCCAGGCCGACCAGTGACGTAACGCCAATCGGCCCGGCGGGGGCCGACGCCGTCGCGCCCCCGCCGTCGCCATGCCCGACGAGCGTGAAACGCTCGTCCCCTCTCCCGCCGGGAGAGGGTGGCCCGAAGGGCCGGGTGAGGGCCGTCGGACTGTAGAAAGAGCGGCGGTCCGGGAACGGCGCGGCCGGCGCGATTCGCGAGGCGCGACGACCCTCACCCGCCGCTGGCGCGGCTACCCTCTCCCGGCGGGAGAGGGGACAAGATCGGGCCGGGGCCCCTCTTCATCGTAGCTTGATGAGGCTGCCCTCCGAAACTCGCCGCCGACGCCCCCTCGCGCGCCTCGAACCGCCAGGGTGTGGGACGGGCCGGGCCGATCCATTAGACTGTCCCGGTCGTGCCGCTCCTCACCCTCCCGCCGTTCGACCCGCCGAGGGCGTTTCATGTCGTCGGAAAGCCAACTCAGCGCCCTGGACAGTGCCCGTGGCAAGGCATACCGGCGGCTGCTGCCGCTGTTGTTCATCTGCTACGTCGTCGCCTACATCGACCGGACGAACGTCGGGTTCGCGAAGCTCCAGATGCAGGACGACCTCGGGTCGATCGGGTTCACGGAGAAGGTCTTCGGCTTCGGGATGGGGGTCTTCTTCTTCGGCTACCTGCTGCTGGAGATCCCCGGGTCGGTGCTGGTGGAGCGCTGGAGCGCCCGGAAGTGGATCTTCCGGATCATGTTCACATGGGGGATCGTGGCCTCCATGACCGCCTTCGTCCACGAGCGGTTCGGGGTCGTGACCGACGTCGTGGAGGCCGCCTCGCGATGGTCCGGGCGGGCGCTGGAGGCGACGATCGGCGGCGGCGAGGGCTCCTACGCCGAGGCGCTCCAGGGGCCGGGGGCGGCCTACGTCGGCCAGTTCTTCACCGTCCGGTTCCTGCTGGGGCTGGCCGAGGCCGGCTTCTTCCCGGGGGTGATCGTCTACCTGTCGCACTGGTTCCCCCGCCGCGACCGCTCGCGGGCGCTGGCCTGGTTCCTCATCGCCGCGCCGCTGTCGCAGATCATCGGCCCGCCGATCTGCAACTGGATGATGCAGATCGGCGGAGGCGGGCCGGGGCCCCTCGGGCTCGTCGGCTGGCAGTGGGTCTTCGTCCTGTGGGGCATCCCCGCGATCATCCTCGGGTTCGTCGTCCTGGCCTTCCTGACCGACCGGCCCGCCCAGGCGAGCTGGCTGACCCCCGAGGAGCGCGTGGCGCTCCAGGCCGAGCTGGACGCCGAGAAGGCCGCCAGCGCCGCGGTCGGCGGACACTTCACCATCGCCCAGGCCCTGGCGCACCCGCGCGTGCTGCTGCTGGCCCTGGCGTTCTTCCTCTGCACCTGCGGCAACTACGCCGTGGAGATGCAGATGCCCTCCATCATCCAGGACTGGTACGGGTTCGGCACCGGCTGGATCGCCGTCCTTCTGATGATCCCGCCGGTCGGCTCGCTGATCGGGCAGCTGTTCGTCGGCTGGAACTCCGACCGGACCGGCGAGCGGCGATGGCACGCCTCCATGCCGATCCTCCTGGGCGCCGTCGCCATGGCCCTGATCCCGCTGTCGCGCGGGAATTCGTGGCTGACCGTGCTGGGCTTCACGATCGCCCTGGTCGGCTTCAAGGCGTACCTGCCGGCGTTCTGGACCATCCCCAGCATGTTCCTGACCTCGTCGGCCGCCGCGGCGAGCATCGGCCTGATCAACTCGGTCGCGAACCTCGGCGGCTGGGTCGGCCCCACCCTCGTCGGCATCCTGAAGCAGAACACCGACTCCTACGACACCGCCCTCTGGATCCTCGCCGGCTGCATGGTCGTCTCCGCGACCATCATCGCCAACATAGGCGTCGTCCGACGCCCGGCCGAGGCCTGACCGGCCCCCGCGCGGCGGGGCCATCCCGCCCTTTGACCGGGCCGAGGCCGCGCGTCCCGC